>DAOVNV010000273.1 GCA_030630015.1 Desulfuromonadales bacterium
GCCGGAATAATCAAACTCACAGGCTTGGCCGATAATAATGGGACCGGAGCCGATGATCAGAACCTTCTTGACGTCGTCGCGTCGGGGCATGGAATTCTCCTATACAGGATAATGAAATACAATGAAAGGTGTGGTTGTTATGAACGACAGACACTATGCCAAAAAGCGCCGGACTCGACAAGGGCTGCGTGCGCCATTCCCGAGTTTTTTCGGCAGCAGGCTGGCGTAGCTTATGATTCTGTTTGGGACTTGTCCGGCAGGGTCAGTGTCCGTTCCTTGAAAAACTCCTCTAAGCGTTCCTGGTCAAGGGTTTCCTCCTCAACTAGACTGTCCGCGAGAGCTTCCAGGACATCACGGTTTTCGCTCAGGATCTGTTCGGCACAATCCTGGCCGGCGTTGACCAGTTTTTCGATTTCCTGATCGATGAGCCAGGCAGTCTTGTCGCTGAAGCTTTTTTCCGACGCAAGTTTGAGCCCGAGAAAGGGGTGCTCTTCGCCGCGCGAGAAACTGAGCGGCCCGATTTTTTCGCTCATTCCCCATTGGCAAACCATCTTTTCGGCAAGATCCATGACCTGCTTGAGATCATTCTGGGCGCCGGTCGAATACTCACCGAAGCAGAGTTTCTCTGCAGCTCTTCCGCCAAGGCTCACCGCCAACCGTGCCAGCAGGTAGCTGCTCTGGTAATGGTAGCGATCGTCTTCCGGCAGTTGCTGGGTCATCCCGAGCGCCTGTCCGTGCGGGATGATCGTTACCTTGTGGATCGGGTCGGTGTTCGGCAGGCAGACGGCAACCAGGGTATGACCCGCCTCGTGAATTGCGGTGATATGTTTCTCCTGGTCAGACATGAACAGTTTCCGTTCCATGCCCATCAATTGCCGATCCTTGGCCTGTTCAAAGTGGATCATGAAGACCTTGTCAGTATCTTCGCGGGCGGCTATCAGGGCGGCCTCGTTGGCCAGACCCTCCAGGTCGGCGCCAACCATGCCGGGGGTCCCTTTGGCGATTATCTCCAGATTCACGTCATCTGCCAGCGGCATGTTGCGGGTGTGAACTTCGAGGATCTTGACCCGGTCGCGCCAGTCGGGTCGCCCAACGACCACCTGGCGGTCGAAGCGGCCCGGACGCAGGAGTGCGGTGTCAAGCACATCCGGTCGGTTGGTCGCCGCCATCACGACCACTTCATCATGGGGTTCGAAGCCATCCAGTTCTGACAGCAGTTGGTTTAAAGTCTGCTCCCGTTCATCGTTACCGCCGCCCAGGCCGGTACCACGTGAACGCCCGACGGCATCCAGTTCATCGATGAAGATAATGCTCGGGGCATTCTTCTTGGCGTTGGTGAAAAGATCACGAACCCTGCTGGCCCCAACGCCGACGAACAGTTCGATGAACTGCGAAGCCGAAATGTTGAAAAAGGGAACCTCAGCCTCACCGGCGACGGCCCGGGCCATCAGGGTTTTACCGGTCCCCGGCGGTCCGACCAGGAGGATTCCGCGCGGCATCTTGCCGCCCAGCCGCTCAAATTTGCTGGGATTGCGCAGGTAAGCGATGATTTCCTGCAGTTCCTGTTTTGCCTCTGCCAGGCCCGCCACGTCGCGGAAGGTTTTGCTCGACGCCTTGTGGGTATACATGCGGGCGCCCGATTTGCTGAACTTGTTCAGGATATTCCCGCCCATGCCGCCCTGTTGGCGTGCCCGCTGGAAGATGTACCACCAGACTCCGAAAATGATGATCCAGGGCAGCAGATTGGCCAGGAGGGCGACCCATGTCGCTGTTTTTTCGGGCGGTTCGACATTGACCACGACCTCGTGCTCTTCCAGGAGTGCAATCAATCCCGGATCGCCGAACGGCGGGATGTTGGTGCGGAACCGCTTGTAGGGACGGATCCCTTCGAATCGTGCAGCGACAACGTCTTCGGAAGACAGGGAGAGCGGTTCCCAGAAAATCCCGGACAGACCCTCCCCCTGGAGAGTGACTTCCGCTATCCGATCCTGGCTTAGTTCATTTTTAAAGCGGCTGTA
>DAOVNV010000224.1 GCA_030630015.1 Desulfuromonadales bacterium
AGATCCCCGAGGATCGCGACCGCCCGGCGACGATTGGTGGACAGATCGCGGATAGTCGCCACGATTTCCGCCATCTCCTCGTGGCTACCATGGGAAAACTTCAGGCGGAACACGTCAGCACCGGCTTCCATGAGATCGAGAAGAACAGCGCGTTCGGAACTGGATGGACCTATCGTGGCGACAATCTTGATGCGACGGAAAGCTGTTTCTTCAATCGACATTTTAATCCCTTCCCAGAAAGAAAGATATCTGTGCCGGGCAAGTTTACCATATAATTTCCGTAAGGGGACAAATCTTGCTGCCCCGGAAACCTGTCGGACTTGACTCGCTTCCTCCCCCACGTCAGAATGCTCGCACCAACTGATCACCCATCGAGGAACAATGATTTACTCCCCATCATTCTGGGCTATGGCCCTGGCCAACCTCGCTCACACAGCCAGTTTCACAGCCTTCTTCCTGCTCCCGCTGTACATCCTGGCTCACGGCGGCAGCCAGGGCGATGTCGGCCTGATCATGGGCGCATTCGCCCTGGCGTCAGCGGTCTTCCGCCCCTGGATTTCGGAGATGATCGATCGGATCGGCCGCAAGCACAGCTATACCATCGGCACCTTGATCATGGTGATTATCCCCCTGATCCATCTTGCTTTCTCTGACCCTCTCGGCAAAGCCTACCCGCTGTTCCTGCTGATACGCGTTATCCATGGCATCGGCATGGCAATCTGCTTCACCGCCGTATTCACCTTTATTGCTGACCTGATTCCACAGAACCGTCTCAACGAAGGGATCGGCATCTTTGGAATTTCCGGACTGATCGGCGTTGCCCTGGGGCCCCTGCTGACTGAGGTGGTTCTCAACCGGGCAGGGTTCAGTGGCTTGTTCCTGACGGCTTCGGGCCTCTCAATGATTGCTTTGGTTGCGCATCTGCCGCTCAAGGAAAGCTTCCACCAGACAACCTCGAATGGCCCGTCTTTTTTTGAACTGCTGAAAAAGGGGAAATTCCTCGTTGTCGGGATGCTCTCTGCCCTGTTCGGCACCGGCATCGCCGCCATCGGCAACTTTGTTGCCCCCCTGGCCGAGGAACGCAGTCTGGGTCTGATTTCAGCTTTTTATATCAGTTATTCGGCCGGCGCGATTGCCACCCGGATTGTGGGCGGCCGTCTTGCGGACCGTTATGGAGAGAACCGGATACTGCCCTATGGCATCGGGTTTTTCGCCGCAGGCCTGCTCCTGCTGCCCTTTACTCACAGCTTGAGTTTTCTTGTCCTGACTGGGACCTGTGCCGGTATCGGCCATGGCTTCCTCTTTCCATCGCTCAATACCCTGGCGGTGCGCAACGAACCTGTAGAAATCAGGGGCAAGGCAACAGGGATCTTCACCGGCGGTATCGATGCAGGATCCTTTGCAGGTTCGTTGATATTAGGCTATATTGGTCAGTGGTTCGGGCTGAACGTTCTGTTTATTTTCGCGGGACTGGTGATGACAACAGGGCTGTTTGTGTTTGGTTTTCGTTCGCGACGTCCTGAGCCCATCCTGTAATCAAAAAACGATCACAATGGCCATTTATCCTTTCTCAGCCTTACACTTACTGACCCAGGTTAACGGAAGTGCACATGATTGATATCACACCCTACTTTCAAGGTGATACTTATCACACGAAACCCAAAAGAATTGGTTGGTTCACCCGAACCTTCCCCAGTGTGGCATTTTACTGGAAAATCATCCTTATGGTGTTGCGTCACGGACGCGCCGCCTGCAAAGGTTCCTACGACTTTAAAAGCTGGTATGCCGGCAGCACCGAAACTGTTGAAATCCTTGAAAGTGTCGGTTGCCAGTGCCACATCACCGGCATGGATAACCTTGCAGGGTTGGACGAACCCTGTATTTTTATCGCCAACCATATGAGCACCCTGGAGACCTTCTTTCTGCCAGCCATTCTGGTGACCGGCAAGACTGATCTGACCTACGTGGTCAAGCGCAGCCTTACCGAGTACCCGGTCTTCAAACACATCATGAAAAGCCGCAACCCGATTGTGGTGGACCGAACCAACCCTCGCGATGACCTGAAAACAGTCTTGGCCGAGGGCGTCCAGAGGCTCAAGGACGGCTATTCGGTCATTATCTTTCCGCAACACACCCGTTCAGAGACCTTTGACCCTGAAGCCTTCAACAGCATCGGCATCAAACTGGCCCGCAAAGCAGGAGTCAAGGTCGTACCGGTCGCCCTGCTCACCTGGGCCTGGTCCCGGGGAAGCCTGCACAAGGACTTCGGGCCGCTCATCCCCTCACGCCCTATCCATTTCGCTGTTGGCGAACCGTTCGAAGTATCCGGCAAGGGGCAAGAAGAGCATGAGCGCGTGGTCCGATTTGTTCAGGAGCATCTGGCGGAATGGAAACCATAGAGGTGCGAGACGAGAAGTGCGAAAAAACTGGAAGCAACAATAAAGACGATTTTTGATTTCCTCAGACAGCGGACCATTTTCTTGATTGTCACCTTGACGCTCGACCACCCCATCATTATATTGTCGATGCCGCAGGGCTCCCGGGATCTTTCATTTAACACAACCGGGGCTGAAAGGATTCATGATGGGTAAAGACTACTATGCCGTACTCGGTATCGACAAAACTGCCGGCGAGGGCCAGATAAAAAAGGCCTACCGCAAGCTTGCAATCAAGCATCATCCTGACAAAAACCCGGGCGACAAGCAGGCTGAAGAGCGTTTCAAGGAGGTCAGTGAAGCCTACGCGGTCCTCTCCGACCCGGAGAAGAAACGACAGTACGACCAGTTCGGTGACGCCGGCTTCCACCAGCGCTTCAGCCAGGAGGACATTTTCAGGAATGCCGATTTCGGCGACATCTTCCGGGAATTCGGCTTTGGTGACGGAGATGATATTTTCAGCCAGTTGTTCGGAGGCGGGCGCAGGTCCGGCTTCCAGAACCGTCGGCCCAGGCCGGTCAAAGGCCAGGACTACCTGATGCGCGTCACCATCCCCTTCCGTCAGGCTATTCTCGGCGGTGAGCGGCGGGTCGACCTGGATCGCAACGACACTATCGAGCAAATCCAGGTACGTATTCCGGTGGGTGTTGAACCGGGGCAGAAACTCCGCATTGCCGGCAAAGGCGGCGCCAGTCCATCCGGCGGCCCTCCCGGCGATCTATTACTCGAAATCCATGTCACTTCCGACGCCCGTTTTAAACGCGATGGGCGCAATCTGCTTCACACCGTCAAAATTCCTTTCACGGGAGCCTGCCTCGGTACATCTGTTGAAGTTCCAACCCTCAATGAAGTCAAGCGGATCAAGGTCAAGCCAGGCACGCAAAACGGCAGCAAGATTCGCCTGCGTGGTTTTGGTGTGCCTGGCCGTGCCGGCCAATCGGCAGGGGATCTGTATGCCGTTGTTGAAGTCACCGTCCCGGATCATCTGAC
>DAOVNV010000242.1 GCA_030630015.1 Desulfuromonadales bacterium
GATCAGATTCTCGAAGTGCTGGATGCCGGCGGCGTTGCATCGCCGTTGCTGCACAAAAAAGGGCGCTCCATGGCCCGCGGCGATTTCAGTCGCAATCTGGCATTAAAGTATGTCTATGAAGGGTTGCTGAAAGTGAAAGAGACTGCGGATACCACCGGTACACGGTTGCCAGGGATGGAAGCAACCCTGAATGTTTATGCTGAGGCGATGGAAGATGGTCGCGGCGAAGAGGACTTCTCGGCCATTATTAAGGTGTTACGCAAGTAAAAATAGACGATCTGCGAGATAGCTACGGATTGGAGCGTATCGGTCTGTTTGGTTCCTTCGCCCGGGGAGCACAACGCATTGGAAGCGATGTTGATCTCCTGGTGGAATTTTCTCGTCCAATCGGCTTTATCCGATTTATTCAGTTGGAAAACCGTTTGTCGGAACTCCTCGGTGCCAAGGTTGACCTGGTGACTCGCAGTGCATTGAAACCTCACATCGGCAAGCGTATCCTGGATGAGGTTCAGTATGTCAACTGAGCGGCAAGTCGATGATTACCTTGCTGATATTGTTGAAGGCATTTCGGATATTCGAGCGTTTATTCTCGGGCTGGAATATGAAGGCTTTGGGGACTCTTTTTGACAACGGAACTTTTTCCGGAACTTTCATACTCCTCCCTGTATTTTGAGCACCAGGCCCGTCGGCAGGGTTTTCGTGCCGTGGCCGGTATCGATGAAGCGGGTCGCGGGCCTTTGGCCGGACCTGTCGTCTCGGCAGCAGTCATCCTTCCAGAAGATTTCCATCTCCCCGGCCTGACTGATTCCAAGCAACTCTCCGCGGCAGCACGCGAGCGCTACTTTCCCCAGATCTGTGCACAGGCCATCGCATTCGGCGTCGGCGTCAGCCGTCCTGAGGAAATTGATCGGATCAATATCCTGCAGGCAACCCTGCGCAGCATGGAACGGGCGGGCAGTCGACTGGCCGTTGAGCCCGACTACCTGCTGGTCGACGGCATCACACCCGTACCCTTGCCGATTAGCCAGAAAACTCTCAAGAAAGGTGACTCCCGGTCCCTTTCCATCTCCGCTGCTTCAGTAATCGCCAAAGTGATCCGTGATCGCATCATGATTGCCTATGACCGGATCTTTCCCGGTTACGGTTTTGCCTCCCATAAGGGTTACGGCAGTCTTAAGCACCGTGAGGCGATTGCCTGCCTCGGGCCCGTCGCCTGCCATCGACGCACCTTTGGCGGTGTTCGGGAGCATCTCAATGAGTCATGAGCGCCTGAGCCTGGGTGCGCGGGGGGAGGAGATCGCCGTTCGTTACCTGCAGGACCGGCGCTTCAAAATCCTCGAACGCAACTTCGCTACGCCGATCGGCGAAATAGATGTCATCGCCCGCCAAGGGCGTACCCTGGCGTTCATTGAGGTCAAGACCAGGCGCAGCAATGCATTTGGTTCCCCGGCTGAGGCGGTCGGACCGCGTAAGCAGCGTCAGATACTTAAGACGGCAAAATGGTACCTGGCGTCAGGGCAGGGTCGGGGGCTGCAACCACGTTTTGATGTTATTTCCATTCTGGTGCAGGGGGAGAATGTGCAGGTCGAGCACATCCCGGCGGCTTTTGAGGCCTGACTTATTGGCAGGAGACGACAAAATGGACATCAGCCGGGGACAGGTACAAGTATCTGCCCCCGGTTGATGTTTTGGTCAGGCGACGCTGGCCAGTTGTAAATGGCGGGGTTTGCAGGCGCAGAGTTCTTCGAGGAATCCGAGCAGATGCTGGTTGAGATCCTTGGCCGCCTCGAGATTGAGCATATGGCCCGCCTCGCTGAGAATTTGACGTCGTCCCTTCGGGAGGAGCTTCGTCAGAATTTCGTTGCGTTTCGGGGGGGACAGTTTGTCCTGACCGCCAGCCAACACCAGGGCGGGGATGTTGTTGAACTCGCCATGCTCGACCCATTTCTTTTCCCCGGCGCAAAAAGCCATCCCCTTTGCCAGCGTCTTCAGGTCGACAGTTTCCATGAGTTCACGGACGTTTTCAACCATTGCCAGCTTTTCTTTCGTCTGATGCCCGGGAAAGATCCACTGGCAAAGGCCGTCGAGCGCTGTCTGATGATGTCCCTCTCTGACCAGTTCGGCCAAATTCAGATAGCGGATCTGTTCTTCGGCATCTGCCGGCGGCATGACTGGAGCCAGGATGCTAGTTGCGACGACCTTGCGCGGATATCTCTTCAGCAGGTCGAGAACGACCTCGCCGCCCATCGACATACCGACCATGACGGCCCTGCCGATGCCGAGGTGGTTCATGAGGCGGGCGATGTCGTCGGAGAATGTCCGGATGTTAAACGGTTTCCCGCCGGTTTCGCTGTCACCAAACCCCCGCAGGTCGGGTGCAATGACCCGAAAACCGTTCTCAGCCAGGGACGAAATCTGTGGGGCCCACATTTTTCGATTGAGAGGGAACCCGTGGATCAGCACAACGGCAGGGCCTCTGCCAAGATCATCGAAGGCGATTCTGGTTCCGTTAATGGATGCTTCCATGGTGATTTCCTTTCTGATTTTAGTCATGGTTTTTATGGTTTCAGGTAAAAGTACTCCAATGTTTTCGTTTCAATTTGTTCAGCAATTTCTATACCAGTGTTTTGTTTTACGAAAAAAAACAAAAAAAGCTTTAACTCCAGTATGTTGTCGTATGTCGTCCGGGTTGTGTTCGGGCCTTCGTGTGGGCGGTTTCTTGCAATTCAGCAAAACTCTTGTTTGATAAGAATACCCTTGTTACACATATGGGCAGTCATAACCACTTCTGGTATATGTTATATTGTATTAAATCAATAGGTTATGTTCTCATTGGGGATTGGAAACGCTGTCTTGCTTTTTTGCAATGCCTCTGCTCCGGGTTTTCGCATTTATGCAAATTTGTGGAGACGGAAGAAGATGCGGGATTTTGATTGTCAAGGATAAGTTGAGGCAGGAGGCTGTGTGGCGTTAACCGGGTGGCAGACACGGGGAACTCCTTCGGGGGCCGCAGGTCGATTCATGGAAGGCCGAGAGGTTGCATGTAGTATCCTACATTCCTCCTATCTGTTTGCTTTTTCCCTGTTCGCGCCGTAAAATAACATCTTTTCAAAAGGAGGTACCCTGTGTCTGCAAACTTGAGAGACTTGGGCCTGTTGCGGATTA
>DAOVNV010000275.1 GCA_030630015.1 Desulfuromonadales bacterium
TGTGCGTATCATCGCGGTGAGCAACCTTCATCAGGTTGCCTTCTCCATCTTGCCAGGTGACAAGGAGATCAGCAGCAAATGCTGTCCAGGGAAGACTGAGGACCAGAAACAATGTCAATAAAACGCGCATACTACCCCCTTGATAACCGATAGTTAGTGTTGAATAATTCGCTAATCATACCACATGTTTTCATATTTAAAAGCACTCATTGCTGCACCCCTGAACCCTGCCTAATCTTCAGAGGGAAGCAGAAAAAACACTTTTTACAACAAGCACAGAGTGCAAATTACAGATAAATTGGTATAATGGAGACATGCGGTACTGCATAGAACCTTAACCCCTGCAAAGGAGGTCGCCTATCGATAATACACCCGATCAGTTGAGTAGTTGTCAGACTTACCGGCGGTTGATGATCGCCGGGACAACCCGTGACCAGGGTTAATTAGATAGGTAAATTTGAAGGCCCGCGCATCATGTGGCGGGCCTTACACTTTATAAAGCAGGTACGAGGTACGCTTTCCACTCTGAACCACCAGAATAACACTGGCAATATTCCTACAAATGGGGCCAATCATGATAAACAAAAAAAATCAGACCAGATTTGTAAAACTGTCCCTTCTGGCGTCATTGCTTATGATAGTTACCATGGTTCATCCTTTGGTGGTCAATGCGCAGTTCGACTGGTTGAAGAAGGGGCAGGAACTGTTGGGGACGGTTACGCAGTCGGAGCCGGCCAAAGCGGCCTTGACCAACGAAGAGGTTGCCGCCGGTCTGAAAGATGCTTTGCGGGTCGGCAGTGAGACGGTTGTCGGGCAACTGGGGCAGCTTGACGGCTTTAATACCGACCCCGTAGTTCGTATCCCGCTGCCCGAAAAGTTCAACCGGGTCCGCTCGGTTCTGCAGACGGTCGGCATGGGCGGCATGATGGATGATCTGGAACTGAAATTGAACCGGGCGGCCGAAAACGCGACTCCGAAAGCCAAGCAGTTATTCTGGAATGCGATCGAGGCAATGACGCTCGATGATGTCATGGGAATCTATAACGGACCGGAAGATGCAGCGACCCGCTACTTCGAAGGGAAAATGTCTGCTCCGCTGGCCGAGGCAATGCGCCCGGTGGTGTCTCAGAGTCTGCAGGAAGTCGGCGCTATCCAAGCCTATGATGCGGTGATGGGGAAATACAAGACCTTCCCCTTCGTGCCGGACGTACAGGCTGACCTCACTGGCTATGTCGTCGAGGAAGGCATGACCGGGATTTTCCATTACCTGGCCAAGGAGGAGGCCGCCATCCGCGCCAACCCCGTCAAACGGACCACCGATATCCTCAAGAAAGTGTTCGGCAGCAACTGATCAGGCGGAGAGATCAGTTGTTTCCTCCTGCCATTTCGGGACGGTGAAAAAGACCCTGGTGCCTATACCCTGGTCACTCTCGACCCGAATATTGCCGTCGTGCTCCTCAATGATCGTTTTCACGATGCTCATGCCTATACCCAGACCGCCGATCGAGGCATTTGAACTGTCGGCACGGTAGAATTTGTCGAAGATGCGCTCGACCTGGTAGGTAGACATGCCGACGCCCTCATCCTCGACAATCACCTGGACCTTATCGTCTACATCATTGATCGATATCTTGACAGTCCCGCCCTGCGGCGAATATTTGACCGCGTTGCTGATCAAGTTTTCCAGGATCTGGACCAGCTTGTTGACATCAGCATAAACCTGATCGACATCGCCGGATTGAAGAACAAATTGATGATTCTCACAGTGGTTCTGGTAGCGCTGGATAACATCTTGCGCAATGTCTGCCAGGCAGCAGGGCTCCCGCACCAGGGGCACCGGCAAACCGGCTTCGATACGGCTGATATTGAGCAGGTCGTCGACGAGACGTGCCAGGGAATCTCCCATCCGGAAGATATCGTGCAGGAACTTTTCTCTCTGTTCCTGAGAGAA
>DAOVNV010000025.1 GCA_030630015.1 Desulfuromonadales bacterium
AAAAAAAAGCGCCGGTGTCTTGTTTGAAACTTCTTTCTGATGCAAGATATACATCTTCCGGTCATATGCTGTGTAAGCTCTTGTGAGATTTTAAGTTTGTTCCCAGGGTCGGGTTATGCGTTTATTAGATACTTTTGAACGAAAAATCAATTACTTGCGACTGTCAGTGACAGATCGCTGTAATATGCGTTGCGTCTATTGCATGCCTGAGGAAGGGGTCAAAAAGTTACGTCATGCTGACATTCTGAGCTATGAACAGTTTATGCAGATCGCCGAAGCAGCGGTTGTACTCGGCATTGAAAAGATCAGGGTGACCGGCGGAGAGCCTTTGTTAAGAAGCGGGATCGTTGAGTTCCTGGCAAAACTGGCAAAAATTTCAGGGCTGAAACAACTGGTGCTGACGACCAATGGCGTGCAACTGGCGAGCATGGCAAAGCAGTTGAAAGAAGCAGGTGTGCAGCGCTTGAACATCAGCCTGGATTCGCTCCGACCGGAGATGTTTGCACAGTTGACCCGGCGTGATTTGCTGCCGGAGGTTATGGCCGGAATTGACGCCGCTGAAAAGGTCGGTCTGCCCTACAAGATCAATATGGTGGTCATGCGCGGGCGCAACGATAATGAAATCTTCGATTTTGCCGCCCTGACGCGGGACCGCAACTGTACGGTCCGCTTCATCGAGTACATGCCGACCCTGAAAGATGACAACTGGCGTTCCCTCATGGTCCCCGGCGAGGAAATCCTGCAGAGACTGGTTGACCAACTGCCCCTCCGTCCACTTGATCGCGGAGCCATGGCCGGCCCGGCCCGGGAGTTTGCCATTCACGGAGCCCAGGGGCGGATCGGGGTGATTGCTCCTCTTTCCGGGCACTTTTGCCAGGATTGCAACCGAATTCGCATTACCGCTTCGGGTAAAGTTCGCACCTGCCTTTTTTCTGACCGCGAAGATGACCTGAAACCGTTGTTGGATGTGGGCGACCCCGAGGCAATCATTAGCGAATTGCGGCGTCTGGTCAGCTGTAAGCCGGCTGGCCATGCTCTGAACTCTTGCGTGGCCGAACATGCGGCTTTTACCATGGCGCGGATTGGCGGTTGACCTTTTACCCAAGAGGGTGTCTTAGGAAATTAAAGATGGACATTTCCAAAACAATCGCAGCAATGAAACAGGACCCGGCTTTTGCCGACAATGTTGGTATGGTGCTGGTCCATAACGGGACGGTCCGGAGTTGGTCGCGCGGCGATCATGCCAGCGTTGTCCGGATTGAGGTGGCTGCCGATCTTTCCTGCATTGAGCAGATCCGCTGCGATATCGAGCAGATGGAGGGAATTTTCCGGGTTGAGGTGGAAGCTCATTCGGGGATGATGCAGCCCGGAGATGACCTGTTGTTCATTGTTGTAGCGGGGGATCTCCGAGAAAATGTCAAACCAGCCCTGGCGCTGATGTTGGACCGAGTTAAGTCAGAGGCAATCAGTAAAAAGGAAATATTTGGGTAACTATTCCGCTGTCTGACAAACCGCACAGCATGTGGTCTATAGCTGTTGCTTGCGGGAAGTTAAGTGACAACATTGGACGCAGGCAATGGCTGTAGACCACATGCCATCACTGAAATGCTGAATAGTTACATATTTTGAAACAAACCATTGCCGGAGTCCAGCATGGCAATATCTTTTGAGAAGGCTCGGGGCCTGATCCTGGACCATGTTCATCCTCTGGAGGGAGAACCGGTCGATCTGCTGGAGTTGGTCGGTCGGGTTCTCACCGAAGACGTTCGGGCTCCTTGGGATATGCCGCGCTGGGATAATTCTGAGATGGACGGTTTTGCCGTTCGGGCTGCGGATTGCGGCCCGGCTGCCCGGCTGTCGGTGGAGGGGTTTCTCCCCGCCGGGGTGTCGGCCGAAAGCATCTCCGTTGGATCCGGCACAGCCGTGCGGATCATGACCGGTGCGCCGATTCCGGTCGGCTGCGATGCTGTCGTGCCGATTGAAGAGACCATGGCGGACGAGGGCGCCGTTATTCTCCGGGGAAAGGTGACTGCGGGGGACTATATCCGGCGGCGCGGCGGGGATATTGCTGCCGGCGAAGTGATGGTTCCGGCTGGGACACTGCTGCGTCCGGCCGAGGTCAACCTGCTGGCTTCTTTTGCCTGGCTGCAGGCGCTGGCCCATCGTCGCCCCGAGGTGGCTATCCTGTCGACCGGCGATGAGTTGGTGAGCCCGGGAGAAACGGTCGGGCCCGGCCAAATCATCGACAGCAACGCTTATTCCCTGGCCGCAGCAGTCCGCGAAATCGGTGCCATTCCGCGATTGCTTGGCATCGCTCGGGACAACCGGGACAGCCTCGGGGAGAAGATTGGGCAGGGGCTTCAGACAGATGTCCTGGTGACCTCAGCAGGCGCTTCCAAGGGGGATCTCGACCTGGTCGGCGAAGCTCTGGCGGCCGCCGGGGTCGAGCAGCTGTTCTGGAAGGTCGGCATGAAACCGGGTGGTCCGACGGCGTTCGGGCTGAAAGAGGGCAAACCGGTGTTCTCCCTGCCGGGGAACCCTGTTTCGAGCATGATCGGGTTCGAACAATTGGTCCGGCCAGCTCTGCTGAAGATGATGGGCAGGGCAGAAGTCATCAGGCCGTATATCAAGGTGACTCTGAAGGAAGCTTTACGCAACGAGACCGATAAGGTCCGGTTCCTGCGCGTCTGGGTTGAGGAGACTGTGCGCGGGCTCGAGGCGGTCAGTGCCGGCGACCAGAATACCGGGATTCTGAGCACCATGATCCGGGCCAACGGCATCGCCATCCTGCCTGCCGACCGGACTCTGTTTGCTGTCGGTGAACAAGTGAATGTTCAACTGTTGCATCCGGATCATGTCCCGGGAAGCCGGCAGGAGGTCTGAGCCATGGCGAAAAAGGGGAAGGTCAGGGCGGTTTCGTTTGTGGCCAAATCCGGGACCGGCAAGACAACTCTGCTGGAAAAGCTGATCAAGGAACTGTGCTCACGCGGATATCGTGTCGGTGCGTTGAAGATGGTCTCCCGTCAGTTCGAGATTGATCAGCCCGGCAAGGACAGTTATCGGCTGACTTCAGCAGGGGCGGAGGCGACTATGGTCTGTTCCCCGGGGAAGTTGGCATTTATGCAAACCCATGTCGATCCCCCGGATGTTGATGAATTGCTGTGCCGCTATTTTACAGAAGTCGATCTCGTTCTGGTCGAGGGCAACAAGCAGGGGCTCCTGCCGAAAATCGAAGTCTTCCGTAAGGATCGGGGTGAATCTCTGCTTTGTCGTGATGGGCGGGATGATCCAACTTATCTCGCTGTTGCCAGCGACTGTCCGCTCAATCTGGATATCCCGGTTCTGGATATGAATAACGTTTCTGAAATCGCTGATTTTCTGGTCGAAAAAGTCCTGAAAAAATAGCCTTCGAGGTTATGCCCCGACCAGTTTCCTCCCCCCGCACTCCTTCAGTCTGGCGTGAGCGAATCGCAGCAAGCGCTCGGTAGTCTCCCAGTTGACGCATTTATCAGTAATCGAAACCCCGTAAGCCAGATCCTCCGGTGATTCCGTCATCTTCTGATTGCCTTCATTGAGAAAACTTTCGATCATCAGGGCGCCGATCGGGCAGTCTCCGGCAGCGACCTGCTCCATGACATCGATCAGGACTTCTTCCTGGCGCGTATGGTCTTTGAATGAGTTGGCGTGGCTGCAGTCAACCATGATTGATGTTTTGATGCTGGTTTTTTCGAGCAGAGAGCGGGTTCGGTCAATGTCGGCCGCGTGAAAATTGGGTTGATCATTACCACCGCGCAGGACGATGTGGGTATCCGGGTTGCCCGTGGTATGCACGATCGAGATGCGCCCCTCGCGGTTCAGGCCAAGGAAGCTGTGTGGATGGCAAGCGGCCCCCATGGCATCAATGGCGATCTGAAGATTGCCGTCCGTGCCGTTTTTGAACCCGACCGGAAAAGAAAGCCCGCTCGACATCTCCCGGTGGGTCTGAGATTCCGTGGTGCGGGCTCCGATCGCCCCCCAACTGATCATGTCGGCAAAATACTGAACCGTGAACGGGTCGAGCATTTCGGTTGCAACCGGCAGCCCCATCTCGGTAATACTGAGCATCAGACCCCGGGCAACACCCAAGCCCTTGGAAATCTGGTGGGTGCCGTTCAGGTCCGGATCGTTGATCAGACCCTTCCAGCCGACGGTTGTGCGGGGTTTTTCAAAATAAACACGCATCACCAGCAGCAGCTGGTCTGCCAGTTCCCGATGCAGTACGGCCAACCGTTCGGCATATTCAGTTGCGGCTTTCGGATCGTGAATCGAACAGGGGCCGACCACGACCATCATGCGCGGATCATGCGCCCAGAGGATATCCTTGATCTGTTGGCGGGATCTCGTGACGAATTCAGCCGCGGCATCGGAAAAGGGGAAAACCTGCTTGAGATCGGCGGGTGCAATCAGCGGTGTTAATCCGCTGACATTCAGATTGTTGGTGCGAACCATGAGTACTCTCCGTTCAGAAGTTGTCAGGGCCGGTATTATGAACAAAATTTTCCAGAAAAATCAATATTTATACTCTGTGGTCATTGATGAAATGGTTTGACTCTTTTTTGACGGCTACGCTATATATTGAACCTGCGATATTTACCAATGCTGTATCCGGCCCCCTTTTGCCCTTTCCGCTAGACTGGGACGCGTGTCCTGTCGTATCTTCGGATACCTTTGCTCCCTTTTCATGAGGTTAATATGCAGATTTTATGGTCATCGCTCTATCAGCTGGTCAGCCTGGTTTTTCAGGTTTACACCTTTATCGTACTTGGCCGGGTGATCGTTTCCTGGGTCAATCCCGATCCTTACAATCCGATCGTCAGGTTTCTTCATAACGCGACCGAGCCGGTTCTTCAGCGAATTAGACGTGTTCTTCCCTTGCAGTTCAGCGGGATCGACCTTTCACCGATCGTGCTTCTGATCGGCCTTGCGGTTCTGCAGAACATCATACTGCAGTTGATCGCCCGCCTTCACAACGGGTTTTGAATTTTATGCATATCAGTCCGATCGACATTCAGAAGAAAGAGTTCAAGTCCCGGTTCATGGGTTACGAGAAAGGGGGCGTGGACCAGTTCCTGGAACTGCTGGCCGATGAGATGGAGCGTCTGCGGCGCCAGATCGACGATCTCAAGGGGGAACTGAACCTCAACAAGACGGCTCTGAGCGAGATGCGTGAGAGGGAATCAACGCTTAAGGAAACCCTCGTGACCACCCAAAAAGTCACCGATGAACTCAGGGCCAACGCGCGCCGTGAGGTCGATGTTCTGATTGCGGAGGCGGAGCTCAAGGCTGAACGGGTCGTTCGCAATGCGGAAGAGCGACGCATGCAATTAATCGAGGATATCCAGGAGATCAAACGTCAGAAAATCGATTTCGAATCGAGCTTGCGCAGTCTGTTGGAAAAGCATGTCCGGATGCTGGATCTGAATTTAATCGCCATCGAGGAGAACGGCAGTGAAGCCCGTCTTCTTGAAGAGCCGCTGCCTTTTGATCCCCCGGATGTGCCCGATGAGATCCCATCCCTTGCTTCCGGTTCCGAGATTATCGACGAGGACCCCCAGGCATGAACCTGCCCTGCCTGCGGCAAGTGCCGGAGGGCGTGGAGGTGCGTGTGTTTGTCCAACCCCGTGCCAGTCGTAACAAGCTGGTCGGCCTGCTGGGTGATGAACTCAAGGTCGCGCTGACCGCGCCGCCCGTGGATGGCGCTGCAAACAAGGCTTGCTGTGTGTTTTTCGCCAAGCTGTGCGGGTTGCCGAAAAGTTCTGTGCGCGTTTTGTCCGGCGATTCCTCCCGTCATAAGCGGTTGTTGCTGGCTCAAGCTGAATATCGGGAGGTAGCCAGCCAGTTAAGGGAAAGGGCCGGGGGTTGACATCGGCTGGAAAAGCGATTAGATTACCGACGAAATTTCCAGAAAGAGGTGCAGAACCATGCCGATGTACGAATATAGATGCAGCGACTGCGGGATCGTGTTTGAAGCCCGCCAGAAATTTGCCGATGCGCCCCTGACCGAGTGTCAGGAGTGTGGCGGACGCGTTCAAAAGATGATCTCTCAAACGGCTTTCACTCTAAAAGGTGGAGGCTGGTATGATCAGGGATATAGTGGGCAGGGTGCTTCCTGTGATGTGGCAAGCAAAAGCGATGCTTGTGCCGGTTGTCCCAAGGCGGCTAATGAATAAGGCGAGTTGATGTGCTTGGTTCAAGAGGGTTTGAATAATATTTAAGGCCAGGGACAGAATTTAAATTCTGTCCCTTTTTTATTGGAAAAGGTAGCCAATGAGTCTGCTTAAGAAATTTTTTGGACAACGGGACCCCCTGGTACAGATGCGTCAATTCTATGCTCAGCAAAATTGGGCTGCAGCCTTTACTGCCGCGAAAAATATCGACAGCGCGAGCATCTCTGCAGAGGATCAGGATGAAGTGACTGTTGTGGAGCGGCAGTCCGGCGACAATCTTGCTAAGCTGAATCTTGCCGAAGGCGAGGGAGAGATACTGAACGGCAATATGTTGCGGGCCCGCGATCATTTCCAATTAGCCCAGGAGCAGGCTCGTTCACCTGAACTGGTCGAACGTGTTAAAGAAACGATGGCTTCGCTCGAAAAAAAACTTTCATCGACTGCTCTATCAGAGTCTGGTTCATCTGCACCCTCCTCTTGTGGCAACAGCTGTGGGGTAACACACGAAACGACTCTTCCTCCCGGAGTGGATAACCTTGACGAGGAAACCCGGTTCGAATTACTTCTGGCAACCTTACCTGCAGAACTGGCTGAACGCTATGCCTCATCCGGCGACACTTTTCGAAAAGCCTGGCTGGCTACTCATGACGATGATACCCAACAGGCTTTGAGCCTTTTCGATCTGGTTCCAGAAGATGAACGGGATGCGCTGTTTTATTGTGAACGCGGAGCACTCAAGGCACGCAGTCAGGATCATCGAGGTGCTCATAATGACCTTCAGAACGCTCTGGAAGTCGAGCCTGAGCTGTTTCCTGCCTTTGATGCCATGGTCGTCATGCTGGCAGGTGCCGGGCGGCTCAAGGAGCTTGAGGGACTGTTGCGCGGCACGATCGAAGAGGGCAGATTTAAAGGTTTCTGCTGGTCGCATCTCGCCCAGTTGCTTATGCAGCGTGGTGACGAAGATGCTGCCCTGGAAGCAGGGAGTCGCGCCCTGGCCACTGGAGAGGGGGTCAGTCTGGAAACGGTTGTTTTGTGCTCCAAACTACTGGAACAGCGACAGCGTTTTGATGAAGCAGAAGCCCTGCTTTCGCAACTTCCCATAGCAGGCTGTGGTGGTGGGGCACATCCTTTATTGGCCGAATTCTGGTTGCGGCGCGGCCAGAATCTCGATCGGGCCCTCGAATCGTTCAAAGGGGCTCTGAGACAGGAGCAGGAGAATCCTCGCTGGCCTTTGCGTATTGCACAGGTTTACCTGGCGCGTGGTTGGAAAAGTGAGGCCGCGGAACAGCTTGATCGTTTGATGACACGTGGCGGACTTCCTGAGGAGATTATCAGTGAGATTCGGGAGACTTCGGAAAGGTTACGCAACTCCTGACTTTCCCTTTACTTTCCTTTTTCGGTTTCGTATATTCAAATCTTAGCAACTATTCAGGTATCTGACTAACCGCACAGCATGTGGGCTATAGCTGTTGCTTGCGGGAAGTTAAGTGACAACATTGGACGCAGGCAATGGCTGTAGACCACATGCCCTCGCTGAGATGCTGAATAGTTACAGATCTTATTGAGTGGAGGTGAAATTTTGGGAAAAATTATTGACGGTAAGGCAATTGCTGCTGAAATTCGTGAAGAAATAGCTGCCGATGTATCTTCTCTGAAGGGGCAAGGGGTGACTCCCGGCCTGGCAGTCGTTCTGGTCGGCGAAGACCCCGCTAGCCGGGTTTACGTATCGATGAAGGAAAAGGCCTGCGAGAAGGCAGGGATATTTTCCGATGAGCACAAGCTGCCGGAGGAGACCACGGAAGCCCAGTTGCTGGCCCTGATCGACGAGCTGAACCGTGACGAGCGCATCGACGGGATCCTGGTGCAGTTGCCTCTGCCCGACCAGATAGATGAGAGCAAGATTCTCGAGGCAATTTCTCCATCGAAGGATGCAGACGGCTTCCATCCCTACAACGTCGGTCGCCTGATGACCGGCAATCCCCTGTTCCAGCCCTGCACGCCCTACGGGATAATGAAGATGCTCGAACATACCGGCGTCGACCTGACCGGCAAGGAAGTTGTCGTGGTCGGCCGTTCCAATATTGTCGGCAAGCCGGTTGCCCTGATGTGCCTGGCAAAACATGCCACGGTCACATTATGCCATTCCCGGACCCGTGACCTCGCGCAGAAAGTCGGCCAGGCTGATGTCCTCATCGCTGCGGTCGGTCGTCCGGAAATGATCAAGGGTGAGTGGGTCAAGGAGGGTGCCGTGGTCATCGATGTTGGCGTCAACCGGGTCGGCGAGAAGAAGCTGGTGGGGGACGTGGAATTCGATGCGGCCCTCGAACGAGCCAGTGCCATCACCCCCGTTCCTGGCGGCGTCGGCCCCATGACTATCACCATGCTGCTTTACAACACGGTGGAGAGTGCCAGGCGGCGTGCCGCACAATAATCGATATTTCCCGGCCCGCAGCGAATCATTTGCTGTGGGCCGATTTGTCTTCGGAGTAGATTGCTTGTGAGATATTCGGGCTAGACATGATTATCAGTGAACGAAAACCCCTCGATGAAATCCGGAAAATTGTCGAGCCCCTGCAACGCTTCTTTCTAATCGGATGCGGGGCGTGTGCCACGGTCTGCAAGTCCGGAGGTGAAGAGGAAGTTTTCCAGTTACAGGAATGGCTCATTGATCAGGGCAAGGAGGTTACCGGCAGTGTGGTGATTGACGAGGCCTGCCATCTTCCACGTACCGGTCGTGATCTGCGTCACCACAAAAGTGCCGTGCAGGAGGCTGATGCGTTGCTGGTGCTGGCCTGTGGCGGGGGTGTTCAATCAGTTTCCTCGCAAACTGAAAAGATGGTCATTGGCGGACTCAACTCCGTGTTCCTCGGCAACGTCAAGCGCTTTGGTCAGTACGAGGAAAAATGCTCCTTGTGCGGCGAGTGCATTCTCAATGAAACGGCGGGCATCTGCCCGGTGACGACCTGCGCCAAGGGGCTTCTCAACGGCCCCTGCGGAGGCATGGAAGACGGCCGCTGTGAGATCGACTCTGAGTTGGATTGTGCCTGGCACCTGATCTACGAGCGGCTCAAGCAGCAGAATCGCCCGGGAGTATTCGCCCGGCGGGTTCCGGCTAAAGCCTGGAGCAAGAGTTGCAAACCAGGGCGTCATCAACTGAAGAACACCGGGCGATAAGTCGTCGATTCCGAGGATCACAAGCAGCATGTCGCAGCTCGAAAAAAAGTTATCTGATGGTGTGTTCACGGTGACTGCCGAAGTCGCCCCTCCCAAGGGGACCAGCGTCGATGCCGTTGTCGACCAGGCCGAACGGTTATGCGGCATCACGGCGGTGAATGTTACGGACAACCAGGGTGCTAATATGCGTCTTTCCGCCCTGGCTCTGGCCTCCCTGCTTCATCAGCGCGGCATTGAAACTGTCCTGCAGGTCACCTGTCGTGATCGCAACCGCATGGCGTTGCAGTCCGATTTACTGGGGGCGGCGGCACTCGGCATAGAAAACCTGCTGTTGCTTTCCGGGGATCACAGTCGCTTCGGCGACCATCCCGACGCCAAGCCAGTTTTTGATCTGGATTCGGTGCAGTTGCTGGATATGACGGCGGGCCTGATGGCAGGGATGGATATGGTCGGTAAGCCGCTGGACGGGACTCCTTACTTTTTTCCGGGAGCGGCTGTCAATCCGGTTGCGGAGCCTTTCGAGTTGATTTTTCAGAAGGTACGCAAGAAAGTGGAGAGCGGCGCCCGTTTTTTCCAGACTCAGGCGATTTTCGACCGGGTTGGGCTGGAGCGTTTCATGAATGCAATGCTTCCTCTGAACACTCCTGTGCTGACGGGAATCCTGCTGTTGCGCAGTGCAAAGATGGCGCATTTTCTGAATGACCACATTCCCGGAGTCCACGTCCCCGAGTCGGTTGTGGCCCGTCTTGAAAGTGCTGCAGACCCTTTCGCCGAGGGGATTGCGATCGCTCGTGAAGTGGTTGGCTGGTCCCGCGAAATGTGCCAGGGGGTTCATCTGATGACCCTTGGCCACGAGGACAGAATTCCTGATATACTCGCAGACTGAAGGCGTTAAGCCGTCAGTCTGAGCTATAAGCTATGTAACTATTCAGCCTCTCAGCGAGGGCATGTGGTCTACAGCCATTGCCTGCGTCCAATGTTGTCACTTAACTTCCCGCAAGCAACAGCTATAGCCCACATGCTGTGCGGTTAGTCAGACAGCTGAATAGTTACCAAGCTGTAAGCAATCTTACTGCTGATGGCACAGCACTAATTTACTGGAGGGCAGAATATGCAGACGACTCCGTTGAATCAGGTTCACAAGGATCTCGGCGCCCGAATGGTTGAATTCGGAGGCTGGGAAATGCCGGTTCAGTACGCCGGCGTCATCGAGGAGCACCTGGCTGTGCGACAAGCGGCCGGTTTGTTCGACGTCTCCCATATGGGTGAGGTCGAAGTGACTGGAGAAGGAGCGCTCGAGTTCCTGCAGTGCCTGACCACCAATGACGTCTCCCGCCTGGTGGATGGCCAGGTTCAGTACAGTGCTCTCTGCTACCCGGAAGGCGGCGTGGTTGATGACGTCACGCTCTATCGGAGCAATGCCGGGCATTTCATGTTCTGTGTCAATGCGGCGAATACGGATAAGGATTTTGCCTGGATGCAGAAGGTTCTCGCAGAAAGCGGCATGGACGGGGTGACTCTGACCAATGTCAGTGACAACTATGCCCAGATCGCCCTGCAGGGCCCGAAGGCGGATGAGATTCTCGCCGAACTGACCAGCGTGCCGTTGCAAGATCTCAGCTATTATCATTTTTGTGAGGGCGAGGTTGCCGATGTGCCGATGCTGATTTCCCGCACCGGCTACACCGGCTCCGGAGGTTTTGAACTCTATCTGCCGCCTGAGTCAGCGGCCGCTGTCTGGCTGCGCCTGATGGAAGCCGGACAGGCTTATGGCCTGGTCCCGGTTGGCCTGGGTGCGAGGGACACCCTGCGGCTCGAGAAGGGCTACGCCCTGTACGGTCACGAGCTGACCTCGGAGATCTCGCCTCTTGAGGCCGGCCTTGGCTGGATTGTCAAACTGAACAAGGGTAAGTTCATCGGCCGGGCGGCCTTGGCGTCCCAGAAGAGTTCCGGTGTGCTGCGGCGTTGGGTTGGATTGAAAATGCTTGAGCGCGGGATCCCGCGCGAGGGCTACCCGCTTTATTCCGGAGACAAGCAGATTGGCATAGTTACCAGCGGTACCATGTCGCCGTCCCTCAAGGTCGGAATTGGCCTGGCGCTGGTTGAAACGGCATATGCCGTTCTTGATGCCGAGGTTGAGGTTGGTGTTCGCAATCGTCGCTTGAAAGCCAGCTTGGCTCGGACACCGTTCGTTGATTGAACATACCACCCCCGACCTTTGGCGGCGGGGCTGGAACACAGGAGGATGACATGGATTTTCCGGAAGAGCTCAAGTATACCGAAGAGCATGAATGGGTGTTGGTAGAAGAAACTTTAGCGACAATCGGCGTCTCCGACTTTGCCCAGGATGCACTGGGTGACGTGGTATTCGTGGAGTTGCCGGAAGTCGGCACGGAGGTCGTTGCCGGCAAGGCTTTTGGCGTGGTCGAATCGGTCAAGGCGGTATCCGATGTGTATGCCCCCATATCCGGGATCGTTGAGGAAGTTAACGAGGAACTTCCCGATGCCCCGGAGATTATCAACACGTCTCCTTACGAAGATGGCTGGATGATCAAGATCCGTATGGCTGATGCCGGTGCAGCGGATGCTCTCATGGATGTGGAGGCCTACCAGGCACATATTGCCGAGGAGAAGTAAGTGTATGCGTTATATCCCTCACACACCGGAAGATATTGCGGAGATGTTGTCGCGCATCGGCGTCGATTCCATCGAAGACCTTTTTGTTGAAATTCCGGAATCGGTCAGGTTGAATCGTTGCATGGATCTGCCTCCTCCTCTTGCCGAGTCAGAGCTGTTGTGTGAATTGCGCAAGCTTGCGGGGCAGAATGCCAGTGTCGCCACGCACCGCAGTTTTCTGGGTGGAGGGGCCTATAACCATTTCAGCCCGGCGGCGGTTGACCAGCTGATTTCACGCAGTGAATTCTATACCGCTTATACGCCCTACCAGCCGGAGATCAGCCAGGGCACCCTGCAGGCGATTTTCGAGTTTCAGACCCTGATCTGCCAGTTGACCGGCATGGATGCCGCCAATGCTTCCATGTACGACGGTGCCTCGGCATGTGCCGAAGCGGTGCTGATGTCCATGCGGCTGACCCGCCGCAAAAAGGTGCTGCTTTCGCGTGCGCTCAATCCACGTTACCGGGAGACGGCGGCGACCTATAGCCGTTACCTGGATTTGCAACTGGTGGAAGTGGCGATTGCAGCCGACGGCAGAACTGACATGGCCGATCTGGCTGCAAAGCTGGATGACGAAACTGCAGCTGTTGTGATCGGTTATCCCAACTACTTTGGTTCAGTTGAAGACCTGGCCGGGGTTGCAGAAGCCACACACGCGGTGGGCGCCAACCTGGTTGCAGCTGTTGCCGAACCGGTGGCGCTCGGCCTGCTCAAGTCCCCTGGTGAACTGGGCGCCGATATCGTGGTCGGTGACGGGCAGAGCTTCGGTCTGCCGCTTTCCTTTGGTGGACCATATGTCGGTTTCTTTGCCGCTCGCCAGAAGGGCTTGAGGGCCATGCCAGGCCGACTGGTCGGGGAGACTACCGACCTCGACGGCAAGCGCGGCTTCGTGTTGACTCTGGCGACTCGTGAGCAGCATATCCGCAGGGAAAAAGCCACCTCGAACATCTGCTCTAACCAGGGCCTTTGTGCACTGATCGCGACGGTTTACCTGGCGCTGCTCGGCAAGCAGGGACTGCGTGAACTGGCAGAACAGAATCATGCTAAGGCCGCTTATGCCCGCGAACAAATTTCCGGACTTGAGGGCTTCTCGTTGCCTTTCGCGTCCCCGGCTTTCAATGAATTTGTTGTGCGTAGTGATTCCGGAACCGATGCACTTCTGCAAAAGCTGCAGGGGCAGGGCTTTCTTGCCGGAATTCCGCTTGGCTCCGATTACCCTGAATTGAAAGACTGCTTCCTGGTCTGTGTGACCGAGCAGAATACGCGTGATGAGATCGATGCGCTGGTTGAAGCATTGGCGGGAGGTGCGGCATGACACAGTTAGGTGCCAGCGGACTGGTCCTGAATGAAAAGCTGCTGTTTGAACATTCCGATCCGGGGCGCAAAGGCTACAGCCTGTCCGCTCTGGATGTACCGGAGGCCAGCCTTCCTGATGAGCTCTGTCGTGATGAAATCTCCGGCTTCCCTGAGCTTTCCGAAGTCGATGTGGTTCGCCACTTTACCCGCTTGTCAACCTGGAACTATGGGGTCGACTCTGGTTTTTATCCATTGGGCAGTTGTACCATGAAGTACAATCCCAAGGTAAACGAGGTGGCGGCTAGAATGCCAGGGTTGGTGGATGTTCATCCGGCCACACCGCAGCATCTGACCCAGGGGACGCTGGGCCTGATGTATCATCTTCAGGAGGCGCTGGCCGAGATCTCCGGGTTTGCGGCAGTCACTGTGCAGCCTGCCGCGGGGGCGCATGGGGAACTGGCCGGCATGCTGACGATCCGTGCCTGGCATGAAGCCCGGGGGAATGCGCGCAGCAAGGTACTGATCCCCGATACGGCGCACGGCACCAACCCGGCCACTGCTTCACTGGCCGGTTACGATGTGGTGCCGATTGCTTCCAACGGCGGTGTCCTGTCTGTGGCCGAGGTCGAAGCCCACATGGACGACGATGTGGCCGCCCTGATGGTCACCAATCCCAATACCCTCGGTCTGTTCGAAACCAATATCGAGGAGATCTGCAAGGTTGTGCACGAACGCGGCGGCCTGGTTTACTGCGACGGTGCCAATCTGAATGCCTTGATGGGGATTGCCCGCCCGGGTGATATGGGCATCGACGTAATGCACTTCAATCTTCACAAGACCTTTTCCACCCCGCATGGCGGCGGTGGCCCCGGTTCCGGCCCGGTCGGCGTGGTTGCTGAATTGATCCCGTTCCTGCCGAAACCGTTCGTTGTGCAGGATGGCGACGACTACCGCCTGGATGATGATAGGCCGCAGTCGATAGGGCGGTTGCTCGCTTTCAACGGCAACTTCGGCATCATGCTGCGGGCCTATGCGTATATTCGCAGCATGGGTGCGGCCGGTTTGAGGCATGCCAGTGAAATAGCTGTTCTCAATGCCAACTACATCAGGGCTCGCCTGGAAGGGACTTACGATCTTCCCTACAAAAACAGGTCATTGCACGAGGTGGTTTTCTCTGACAAAGATCTTGAAGGCGGTTGCCATACCCTGGACGTGGCGAAGCGGCTGATCGATTATGGCTACCATCCGCCGACCATCTATTTTCCCTTGGTGGTCCGGGGGGCGATCATGATCGAGCCGACCGAAACGGAAAGCCAGGAGATACTGGACGAATTCTGCGAGGCCATGATCGCCATCGCTGGTGAGGCCCGCGACAATCCGGACCTGCTGCACGATGCCCCGCAACTGCCGCGGGTGCGCCGGCTCGACGAAACCACTGCGGCGCGCAAGCCGAAACTTAAGTGGAAGGAAGGCTGAAGCGCCCGCCGTCGCCGAAGGCTATGGCGGGCAGGCGTGGCGAGAGACGCGAAAAACACTGATCAGGTAAATAAAAAACGGGCGAACTCTTTGCGATGAAGAGACGCCCGTTTTTTTATTGTGTCTATGAAGGAGAGATAAGGCGATTGAGTGAATAATGATCAGAGTGTTTGAATGTGCGTAACTATTCAGCTGTCTGACTAACTGCACAGCATGTAGGCTATAGCTGTTGCTTGCGGGAAGTTAAGTGACAACATTGGACGCATGCAATGGCTGTATTCCACATTCCCTCGCTGAGGGCTGAATTGTTACGAATGTGCTTTTGCACAGTCAGGTTTCGTGAAGTATCGATATGAGTTTTACGAG
>DAOVNV010000179.1 GCA_030630015.1 Desulfuromonadales bacterium
AATCCCGCCAACATACCAGAGTGGAGAAATCTCGCTGAGTAGCCGAACCAGGGAGTCAAAGCTTTCTCCTAACTGCTCGGCAAAGGAACCGTTGAAAAGTGCACCATACTCGATCATATCTCCTCCTGGTTCAACACTGAAGTCAAACCTGGGAACAACACACGTTCATAGTTATCAATTTATCGTTTATTCGAGCATTTGCAACTTTCGTAGACAATATGTGACTATATGAGTTGAGATTGTTGTGCAGGCATATGGTCAAGAGATCAAAATTTATCATTAATTCGCTACTTTCATTTAAGGTGATTTCTCCGATGACGACTTCTTCGACTCGCGGCACTGATGACCTCGATCAACCGGCGCCTGTCAATCATCTGGCCTTTGAGCATAGCCCGTATCTGCTGCAGCATGTGCATAACCCCGTGGACTGGTACCCATGGGGCGAAGAGGCTTTTGAAAAGTCCAGAAGTGAAGGTAAACCGATTTTTCTGTCAATCGGCTACTCGACCTGCCATTGGTGTCATGTCATGGCGCATGAATGTTTTGATGATGAAGACGTAGCGGCCCTGCTGAACAAGGACTACATCGCGGTCAAGGTCGACAGGGAAGAGCGCCCTGATATCGACCAGGTTTACATGGAAGTCTGTCAGCGGATGACAGGTAGCGGCGGTTGGCCGCTGACTATCCTTATGACGTCCGATGCTCTGCCTTTTTATGCCGCAACCTATATCCCGAAGTCCGGGAGTCACGGTCGGCCCGGACTGCTTGAACTGCTGCCGTGGGTTGCAGACAAGTGGCGAGATGATCCTGCAGTACTGCGTGATGGGGGACAGCAGGTTATTGACGCGCTGAAGGCCTCGAGCCGGCAGGATAAAACCAGGCGGGTCGACAGCTCGGTTTTCGGTAAAGCGGAGCAGGCCCTGAAGGGCAGTTTCGATAAACAGTTCGGTGGTTTCGGCAAGGCCCCGAAATTCCCGCGCCCGCACGACCTGGATTTTCTGCTCCGGCGCCACCGTCAAACTGGTGAGAGTGAACTGCTGGCCATGGTGGAGCAAACGTTGACGGCCATGCGTCGTGGGGGGATTTATGACCATTTGGGGTCCGGCTTTCACAGATACTCGACGGACAGCGGTTGGCTGCTGCCGCATTTTGAGAAAATGCTCTACGACCAGGCCGGCTTGCTGCAAACATATGTCAACGCTTTCCAGGTGACAGGCAACAAGCTTTTTGCACAAACGGTTCGGGAACTGGCGGGTTATCTGAAGCGTGATTTGCAGTCTCCCGAGAGTGCTTTTTTCTCGGCTGAGGACGCCGATTCCGAAGGCGTTGAGGGAAGGTTTTACGTGTGGAACGAAGCCGAAATCGTGGAGGTGTTAGGCGCTGCACCTGCGGACCGTTTTAACCGGATCTACAATGTGGCTGGCGCCGGCAATTTTCATGATGAGGCGACCGGCAAAAAGACCAGGGCGAACGTCCTGCATCTGTCCAATCAAGAGAGGTTCACAGCAAACAAAGACCTGCAAGCGGAATTGGCCGGTTCAATCCAAGCCCTCTTCGATGTTCGTGCCGAAAGGGTGCGTCCCCAACTTGATGATAAGATCATCACCGCCTGGAACGGGACGGTGATCTCAGCTCTGGTACGTGCCGGCCAGGCGCTGAACGAACCACAGTTCATTGCTGACGCTGCAGGGGCCGCAACGTTCATTCTGGACTAACTCCTTACTGCAGAAGGTAAACTGCTGCGTCGCTACCGAAACGGGGTGAGCGGCATTGCCGGGTTTTCCGAGGATTATGCGTTTTTAGCCCGGGGCCTGCTCGACCTCTACGCGGCAGATTTCAATCCCGATCGGCTGACCCGGGCGATCGGGCTGGCTGACGATATGTTCAATTTATTTCAGGATGAAGAAAGCGGCGTTCTGTACGATATTGCCCGTGATGGCGAACAGCTGGTTATGCGCCCCCGTACGTCCTGGGATGGCGCCATGCCTGCCGCCGGATCAATTGCCCTGGAGGTTTACGCCCGTCTGCACCTGCTGACCGGAAAGGTTGAATGGCGGAGTCGCGCCGAGCAACTGCTCGGGTCACTTTCATCCGAACTTCTCCACTATCCAGCAGGTTATACCCAATTGCTGCAGTCTGCGGCATGGCTGTTGGAACCGACTCGTGAAGTGGTTGTCTCGGGAAAGCCTGGAGATCCATCAACCGAAGAGCTGCTTGCGGTTGTCAGAAACAGCTTCTCGCCTGAAACCGTGACACTTTTCCAGTCGGCTGCCGAACCGGATGCCTTGCAGAATATCGCTCCTTTTGTCAAGCAAATGTCGCCCGTGAGAGGTGGGGCCTGTGCGTATGTCTGCCAGAATTTTGCCTGTCAAGATCCGTTGACCGATCCGGCTGAACTGAGGAGTCTTCTGGCCCACCCACCAAAACGTTGAAAATCGATCTGTGCTGTAGTAACGTTTTGGCGCGCCATTCGCAATGCGCGACAGGCACTTTTTCAAGGAGACGCCGATGAAGGTCAGCATTGAATTTTGCATGCAATGAAATTACAGCCCCATTGCCGCCAGTCTGGCGGCAAAGTTGAAAGAGGAATTCGCCGCAGAGGTTGAGTTGATCGAATCGCGCGGCGGCGTTTTCGAAGTTGTTGTTGACGGGGAACTGGTTTTTTCGAAACAGGCCACCGGCCACTTTCCAAATGAGGAAAGGCTCCTGGTTGACCTGCAGAAGGGCTGACTATGCCCGCTGAAGACTCCAAAATGACCGGTCGCTGGCAAGTCTATGTAATCCTCTGTTCCGACGCCAGTCTGTATACCGGGATAACCACTGATGTCGAACGCCGCTTTACTCAGCATGCAGCAGGTCGCGGCGCCAGGTATTTTCGAGGTCGTGAACCAGAGCAGATCGTTTTCCTCGAATCCGGCCACTCGCACAGCAGTGCCGGCAGCAGGGAAGCCGAGATCAAACAGCTGTCCCGATCTGAAAAACTCCGCTTGATCGATTCGTCGCATAACCAGATCGTTCAACTATGCCCATAACTCCCGTGAAAAACTACCGTCGCCCAGCGCTGCTGTTTAATGCCCATCTCGAAACTATTTGGTCCTCGCTGCTGCGCCGGCCGTCGATGCCTGCGTATCGACGCGAACGCATCAATACGCAGGATGATGATTTCCTCGATCTGGACTGGGTGCGCCATGGGCGCGATCGCCTGGTCGTCATTTCCCACGGTTTGGAAGGCGATTCCAGACGCGCTTATGTGACCGGCATGGCCAACGCTTTCGGCGCAGAGGGGTGGGATGTGCTGGCCTGGAATTTCCGCGGTTGCAGTGGTGAGATTAATGCCCAACCGCGTTTCACGCATAATGGCTCGACCGACGATTTGCATGCCGTGGTGCAGCATGCCGCAGAATCTGATCGTTATCGGACAATCGCCCTGGTTGGTTTCAGCATGGGCGGAAACCTGAACCTGGTCTACCTGGGAAGTGAGCCGGACAGGGTTCCGGAACAGGTGAAAGCCGCGGTGGTTTTTTCGGTCCCCTGCGACCTGGCTGCGGCGTCGGACAGGCTGGCAGAGCCGTCCAACCGTATTTATATGAAACGGTTCCTGCGTCTGATGGGCAAAAAGATCGTTGAGCAGTCGGTCAGATGGTCCGGTTCGACTTCTGGGCCCTGATCATGGCGGCCATTGCGGTTTTGTGCAGTTCGGCAGAGGTGGACGATACTGGTCCGAAACCTTGGCGCTTGAGCTCCTGGAGTCGTTTTGATTGCTTCCGGACCCAACACCATTAAAGTCATGATTCTGTTACATTCTGCACCATTTATGTTATACCTATTGTCCGGTAGGCTCATAGCTCCGTGATTAGCCAAAGGATCCAGGTTTTCGTCTTGCATGGTTTGTGAGGACTCTATGGCATCTGCGACAGTTTTTTTCTCCCATGGAAAAGAAAGCGGCCCTTGGGGGCTCAAGATCAGGGCTTTGGCCAAGGTGGCAGAGAGATTTTCCTGCCGGGTGGTCAGCTTGGACGATCAGGACACTTATGATCCAGATCTGCGTGCCCAGCGCCTGATCGACGCAGCAAAGGGTACGCCAGGGCTCTTGATCCTGGTTGGCTCGAGCATGGGTGGGTATGTGTCCACCGTTGCCTCGTCGTCCCTGAGCCCCAGCGGCCTTTTTCTGATGGCTCCGGCGATCGGGTTGTCTGGCTATGCGGTTGACAAACCTGTGCCCGTTGCGGACGAACTGACGATTGTGCACGGTTGGGATGATACTCTGATTCCCTTCGACCCTGTTTTAAAATTTGCTCGAGAGAACCGGGCAGTTTTCTGCACAATTCCTGCCGGCCATACATTGAATGAGCAGATAGGTCTGATCGAAGAAATTTTTGCCGGTTTTCTGTCACGCTGTCTGGGGAAGCCGTCCCACGGAACTGTTCGGGAGAGGCTGTTGGCCTCTATATAAATTACAGCCGAAACTCAATATGGCCTCAAAAGAACGTTTGGACAAGTTGCTGGTCGAACGCGGTCTGGCCGCCTCACGGGAACGTGCCCGCGCCCTGATCCTTGCCGGACAGGTCGTGGTCGGTGAACATACCGTCGACAAGGCCGGAACCCAGGTCAGTATCGACGCGGCGATCCGTCTCAAAGGTAAAGACATCCCTTATGTATCCAGGGGTGGGCTCAAGCTTGAAAAAGCACTGTCTGCTTTCGACCTGGATGTCCGTGATCGTACGGTTCTTGATGTCGGTGCATCAACCGGCGGGTTTACCGACTGTCTGCTCCAGCATGGGGCGGCCAGAGTCTTTGCTGTAGATGTCGGTTACGGTCAATTGGCCTGGCCTCTTCGGGAGAACCCGAAGGTTGTGAACCTCGAACGGACCAATATCAGACAGTTGCAGCCTGATGCGCTGGATGCCGTGCCGGACCTGGCTGTCATCGATGCGTCGTTCATCTCCCTCGACAAGGTTCTGCCGCCGACCCTGAATCTCTTGTCGACAGGGGCTGATGTGGTTGCATTGATCAAGCCGCAATTCGAAGTTGGCCGAGGCCAGGTCGGCAAGGGTGGAGTCGTGCGT
>DAOVNV010000184.1 GCA_030630015.1 Desulfuromonadales bacterium
CCGGGAATGAACTCGGGGTGGCGATCACGGAAGGGCTCTGCTGTCAGGTTTGGCAGGGTACGGTCCCGGCTGATGAAGGGCGCCGGAAAGCGCAGCCTGAGCCCGCTGTTATCCGGCAGCTTTTTGAACAGCAGGGCAGAGAAGGCGCTACCACCCTTAACCAGGGCTTTCATCAGACCCTGGTTCTTGAGGACCGTGGTTACGCCCTTGCCGAAGGTTGACAATCCTTTGCGCTTGGCAATTTCGCGTCGGGTGGCGGCGACAATCTCTTCGGTCGGGACCTTGTTGGGACACTGGGCGTGGCAGCTGCCGCACAGCAGACACTGGGACATATCGAGCAGGAACTTCTCCTCAAGGTCGACTTCGCCGTCAAGCAGTGCCTGGGCCAGGGCGATCTTGCCGCGGGCGACGGTGCCTTCCAGCTTCTCGGCTCCGAAGACCGGGCAGTGCGCACGGCAGGTGCCGCACATAACGCACTGTTCGATCTCTTCGCGGTAATCTTTCAGTTCTTTGTTTTTTGCCATTGAAAAAACGGAACGCGGGACGCGGGACGCGGGACGGGGAAATCAAAAGCTTGTATCGCGTGCCGTGTGCCGAGTTCAGGTCTCCTGATCAATTGAGAAAGATTTTTCCGGGGTTGAGGATGTTGTTGGGATCGAGGGCCTGCTTGATCGTTTTCATATAGGCCATGGCCCCACCGGATAATTCCATCGGGATGTAGGGGGCCTTCATGATGCCGATGCCATGCTCGCCGCTCATGGTGCCGCCCATGGCGAGGGCTTCGCGGAAGATCTCCGTGATCGCCTGTTCGGCTTTTTCCGTATCGCCTTCTTTTTTGCGGTCGACCATGACGTTGACGTGGATATTGCCGTCGCCAGCATGACCGAAGTTGACGATCGGGATTCCGTACCGGTTGCTGATCTCCTCAACTTTGCGGATCATCTCGGGGACTTTGCTGCGCGGCACGCAGATGTCTTCATTGAACTTGTCCGGGTTGACTTGGCGCAGGCTCGGCGAAACGGAACGGCGGATCTGCCAGAGAGCCTCGCTTTCTTCGGCGGTCGCAGCGATGCGGATCTCGACCACTCCCAGCGGCTGGATGATCTCGACGATGCGTTCTGCCTGCTTGTCAATCACATCGGCATCACCATCGACTTCGATAATGAGCACGGCGCGGGCCCCTTCCGGAACTTCCAGATCGGTGGCATTTCGTACACATTCGAGTGCTGCAGAATCCACGAATTCTAAGGTGGTCGGAATGATTCTGCCGCGAATGATTGCTGAAACAGACTGAGCGGCCCCATCGATCGAATCGAACAGGACCAGCATGGTCTTCTTCGCTTCTGGCAGGGGCAGCAGTTTGATGATGATCTTGGTGATAACGCCCAGCGTTCCCTCGCTGCCAACCATCAACTTGGTCAGGTCGTAACCGACCACGCCCTTCATGGTCGGGCCACCGGTGCGGATAATATCGCCGGTCGGCGTGACAACTTCGAGTCCGAGGATATAATCCTTGGTGACGCCGTACTTGACGCAGCGGGGTCCGCCGGCACATTCGGCCACATTGCCGCCGAGGGTCGAGAACTTGAGCGAGGCAGGGTCTGGCGGATAGAAAAGGCCAACCTTTTCCACGGCCTTCTGAAACTCTCCGGTCACAACACCAGGCTCAACGGTGGCGACCAGGTTCTCCTCATCGATGTCGAGAATTTGGTCAAGACGCGAAGTTGCCAGCACGATGCCCCCTTCGGTAGGGAGACTCCCGCCGGAGAAGCCGCTGCCGGCGCCACGCGGAAAGACCGGAATCTTTTCGGTATTAGCTAGTTTGATGATTTCGCTGATTTCTTCGGGGGTGCCTGGATGAACAACAGCTTCGGGTAGAAACTGCTGTTGTGTGGCATCGTAGGAATAGCAGATGCGGTCAGCTTTTTCAGTCGTGACATGCTGCTTGCCGACGATCTTTTTAATATGCTGTACAATATGTTTAGCGAGCATTCAATATCTTCTTTCGCGTTACCCTGGCTCCGCCGGATACTCACGGATCCTGGATTATGACTTCTGTTGTTTGGTCAGGCAGATTTCGGGTGCACCAGACACTTGTCAGCATGGCACATTTGCATTTTCCCGGCAACTGGTCGCGGGAAGAATTTTCGAGACGCGGCTTTATATTTTTTTAGTCATACTGAACAATTTTTTTCTTCCTAAAAATTTTAGGAAGTGTTAACGTATTCGAGTTTGTCTATATATAGGCATTGAAAAGAAACCATTCACTAAATGTAGACCAAGAAAGGTTCCCAAGGTGGGGACAAAATAACATGTCTCATTTTTTATCGAGGAGTCACGATGAATATTCATGAGTACCAGGCCAAGGCGATCCTGCGCAATTTCGGGGTTCCCGTTCCCGAAGGGCACGTGGTCTACAACAGCAACTCGGCCCGTGATTGGGCCAATCGACTCGGTGACGGTCCTTGGGCAGTCAAGGCCCAGATTCATGCCGGTGGTCGCGGCAAGGGCGGCGGCGTCAAGATCGCCAAAACCAGGGACGAGGTCAAGCAGTTTGCCCGGGACATGTTTGGCATGACCCTGGTGACCCACCAGACCGGCCCCGAGGGCAAGGTGGTCAAGCGGGTGCTGGTCGAGCAGGGTTGCAATATCGCCGACGAGTTCTACGTTTCTTTCCTGGTTGATCGCGCTACCGACAAGGTGACTTTGATGGCTTCGGCTGAAGGCGGCATGGATATCGAGGAAGTTGCCGCCAACACCCCGGAAAAGATCTTTTTCGAAGCGGTTGACCCCACGGTTGGTCTGACTGCATTCCAGGCGCGCAGGGTTGCCTTCAGTCTCGGTTTCGAAATCGCCCAGGTTAAGCAGGCGGTGCCTTTGCTGATGAACCTCTACAAAACGTTTGTCGAGGCCGACTGTTCCCTTCTCGAGATCAACCCTCTGGTCTTGACCGGAGAAGGTACTTTGTTGTGCCTTGATGCCAAGCTCAATTTTGACGATAACGCATTGTTCCGTCACCTGCAGATTCGCGATCTGCGTGATTACGATGAAGAGGACGCCAACGAAATCGAGGCGTCCCAGTATGATCTTTCCTACATCGCCTTGGACGGCAACATCGGCTGCCTGGTCAATGGCGCCGGTCTGGCCATGGCGACCATGGACATCATCCAGCATTACGGCGGCGACCCGGCCAACTTCCTGGATGTAGGGGGCGGTGCGACCATCGAGCGCGTCACCGAGGCCTTCAAGCTCATCCTCTCTGACGACAAGGTCAAGGGGATCCTGGTCAATATCTTCGGCGGCATCATGAAGTGCGACGTAATCGCCACCGGAGTCATCGAAGCTGCCAAGCAGACCGGCATTGAAGTGCCGCTGGTGGTCCGCCTCGAGGGGACCAATGTCGATAAGGGCAAGCAGATGCTGGCCGAGTCCGGCTTGAACATTATTGCCGCCGACGGCATGGCCGATGCGGCTGAGAAAATTGTCGCGGCTGTGAAAGCCTAAGGAGAGATATCCATGAGCATAATGGTTGATAAAAATACCAAAGTGATTACCCAGGGGATTACCGGCGCAACCGGCCTGTTTCATGCCCAGGGCGCCCGTGACTACGGCACCAAGATGGTAGGCGGTGTGTCGCCCGGCAAGGGGGGCACCACCATTGATGGCTTCCCGGTGTTCGACACTGTCGAGGACGCGGTTGCTGAAACCGGCGCCAGCGCCTCAGTAATCTATGTTCCGCCGATCGGTGCGGCCGATGCCATCATGGAGGCGGTTGATGCCGGCCTGGATCTGGTTATCTGCATCACCGAGGGCGTGCCGGTGCTCGACATGGTCAAGGTCAAGAAATACATGGAAGGCAAGAAGACCCGCCTGGTTGGCCCCAACTGCCCCGGCGTGATCACCCCCGGTGAGTGCAAGATCGGCATCATGCCCGGTTACATCCACAAGCCCGGCCCGGTCGGTGTTGTGTCCCGTTCCGGCACCCTGACCTACGAAGCCGTTTGGCAGCTTTCGACCCGCGACATCGGCCAGACCACCTGCGTCGGCATCGGCGGCGACCCGGTCAATGGCACCAACTTTGTTGATTGCCTGAAAATGTTTGAAGCCGATCCGGCTACCGAGGCGGTGATCATGATCGGCGAGATCGGCGGCGACGCCGAAGAAAAGGCCGCCGAATTCATCCGCGATCATATGACCAAACCGGTCGCGGCCTTTATTGCCGGGGCTACGGCGCCAAGCGGCAAGCGCATGGGCCACGCCGGTGCGATCATTTCCGGCGGCAAGGGCGGTGCTGAAGACAAAAAGGCCTTCCTGCGTGAATGCGGTGTGAGCGTTGCCGATTCTCCGGCGGAAATGGCTGATGCTCTGTTCAAGATTTATACGCCGTAATTCTCCGATGCAATTCCGTACAAAAAAGAAGCCCCCGGTTGTCCCGGGGGCTTCTTTTTTTGCATGGTTTGCCGATGTAGAACGGGTTCAGACTGAAATAGCAGTAAGGGCTATTTCAGAATCTTGATGACCAGCGCCGTCATATCATCCTCGGGATGACCGCGTGTAGAGAAGTTTGTTACCTTGTCGAAAATGACATCGATAATCTCCCTGGCCGGTTTGTCAGCCCAACTGGCCAGGGTCTGACGCAGACGCGGTATCCCGAACATCTGGTTATGCGAATTCCGTGCTTCCCAGAGGCCGTCAGTGCCGATCAGGAGGACATCGCCTGGTTTGAAGATTACAG
>DAOVNV010000019.1 GCA_030630015.1 Desulfuromonadales bacterium
CAATTTATCTGTAATTTGCACTCTGTGCTTGTTGTGAAAAGTGTTTTTTCCGCTTCCCTCTGAAGATTAGGCAGGGTTCAGGGGTGCAGCAGTGAGTGCTTTTAAATATGAAAACATGTGGTATGATTAGCAAATTATTCAACACTAACTTCAGTTAACAAGGGGGTAGTATGCGCGTTTTATTGACATTGTTTCTGGTCCTCAGTCTTCCCTGCACTGCGTTTGCTGCTGATCTCCTTGTCACCTGGCAAGATGGAGAAGGCAACCTGATGAAGGTTGCTCACCGCGATGATACGCACATCCGGATGGACACCCAACCCGATACCTACACACTGCTGATCGGCGATAAAATTTATATGGTAACCAAGGATGAAGGTGAGTGGCAGGTTGTCGACCTGGACCAGATGTCCGGGATGATGAAAATGTTCGGTTCTGCTGCGGACACTCCCAAAATTGAGGATTACAAGACCTCTTTTGTAAAGACGGGCAGAACGGAAAAAATTGCCAGTTATAAGGGCACGGTCTATGTCGTGGAAGTTCGTGACGGGGAAAATAAACTTCTTCAAAAAGACGAGATCGTGTTCAGCAGGAACAGTGATGTCAGGCGCGCCAGTCGGGCCATGATGACCATCTCCACGAAAATGGCCAGTAAGATGGGGCCAGACCTTTCCGCGGAGATGGACAAAGCTATGGAACAGGCTGCAGAGAATGATTACGGTGGCACTCTGCGCTACGGGACGGACATGAAACTGACTAACATCGAGAAAGGGGCGTTGCCCGACGGCTATTTCCGGTTGCCGCAGAACGCCGGCCAGGTCGACGTCGGTCAGCCGCCCGCGCCCCAATCCGGACAGAAGGGTGGCTTCCTGGGGCAGCTGGCGGGTGATTCGGAATCGGCAGCGAAGGATGAGACCCGCAGCAGCACCGTTGAAGAGGTCCGCGAGGGGGTTCGGGGGATGTTTAACAGTCTGTTTGACTGAACAGGGTTGCTGGAGCATATGAAAAGGGCAGTCTCGTATTTGCACGAGACTGCCCTCTGTTTTTCAGTACTCAGCACTCGGCCCTTGCTTCACTTGGCTTCGACATTCATTTCTGCCTGCCGCCAGGCCCGGTAGCCTCCCAGCAGCGGCCATACACGCGTGAAGCCGTTTTCTTTCAATGTCAGCGCCAGACTGGCGCTCGAGGCCTCGGCGTGTCAGGTGCAGTAGGTGACAATAGCCATGTCCGCCGGATAATTCTCGGTCATATCCAGGATGTCGCGATTGTTGTTCAGGCGGATTGCTCCGGAGATTTTATGCCGGGCATTCTGCCATTGGCGCGCAGTGCGTGTATCGAGGAACAGGATAGTTTCCCCCTTGTCCTGCAGGGCCAGGATTTCTTTCACAGAAATCCTTTGTGCATCGTTCGGTCCGAGTGTGGCGGCGCCTGCTTGAGTACAGTAAAGGAACAACAGCGCCGACACAGCCAGAAACAACCTGCTTTTCATTTTGTAAAGTCGCATGAATTTCCCCTCTCTGTCGTTTGCTCTGATTATAACATCAACCATCACAGCGAAGGCAAGCTGACGGGTTGGGACCCCTGGGAGTCGTCATGCAGGGTCCGCTGATGCGGCCCTTTTTTTATATGTTTATTTCAGGTAGGATGGGAGTCCATCCTGCCAATCTAACAGAACTCCTGGTGCCTGTATGTGATGCCGTTATCCAACAATCAATCAAATATTATTTGGAGCTGTCTGGTTTTCCGTCTTCTGGTTCTTTTGATCTGGTGCGCCTTGATCCTTTGGCTGTCGCTCGATCCGTCTCCGCCGCGGCTGCCGGGCATTTTCGGCTGGGACAAGCTGCTTCATGCTCTGGCATATGGTTTGCTCGCACTGCTTGTTGCCCGGGTTCTTGTATGCCTATGTAATGGTCAGAATCATGGTGCCTGGTGGCAGGCCTGGCTAGTGGCAACCCTGTTTGGTCTGTTGCTCGAAGTTCTGCAAATGACAATGCACAACGGCCGTACTGCAGAGTGGGGCGACCTTCTGGCTGATGCGCTGGGAGCGCTGGTCGTCTGTGTCTTATTCCGTCATGCCTGGAGAGTAAATAAGAAGAAACCTCGACGTAAGTTGGAAGCGGATGGATAATTTCCTTTATAAACACGCCAGGCAGGGGGCTTTGATCCTCACGGTCAACAAGCGTCTTGCCCGGCATCTCCAGGATCAGTACGATCTGGCTCAACAAAATGAGGGCCTCGCTGTATGGACCCGTGCTGAAATCCTGAGTCTGACCGCATGGCTGAACGGGCAGCTCATGAGGCTGCCCGAAGGGTTGACAATTCTCGATAACACCCAGAGCCTCAGAGTCTGGGAAATGATTATTGAAGACGACAAGGGAGGTGGCGGCAACCAGCTTTTGCAGGTCCCGCAAACCGCTCGCCGTGTACACCAGGCCCACCAGCTCCTGATACAGCATGCAGCAGATTTCTCCGGACAAGCATCAGCCGAAGACCACAGGGCCTTCCTGCGCTGGCGTGAGCATTGGCAGAGGACGGCATCTCGCCAACAATGGCGCGATGGTGCGGAGGCTGTCTGGATGGTTGCCGATGCGATCGACAATCATTATCTGCCGGTGCCCTCACATATCGTTCTGGCAGGTTTCGACCAGCTGACGCCTGATATTCAACGGCTGTGCAATATGCTTCAGCACCGCAATTGTATTGTGGAAGAGTGGCAGGCGCCGCCCTGTCAAAATGTTTATCGGCGTCGGGTCGCATCCCTCGACCCTGCTGATGAAGTCAGGCAGTGTGCCCGCTGGACACGTCAGATCCTGAGCGACGATCCGGACGCATCTGTCGGGATTGTTGTCCCACAACTGGACGCCTACCAGCAGCTGTTCGAATCGATTTTTCCGACTGAACTCGACCCCTCCGCCTCACTGTCCAGAGATGAAAGTCCTGATACATTCAACATCTCGCTGGGTCACCGGCTTGATCGGGAAGGGCCTGTCTACGCTGCTTTGCGATTGCTGCAGATCAAGGCCGTAGCGGGTATGGAGGAAGTCAGCTGGTTGCTGCGCTCCCCTTATGTCGGTCGTTCACAACAAGAATCCTCCTTGAGGGCCCGGCTTGATCGCGAACTGAGGAAACAGGGGCAGGTGGAATGGCCCCTGCAGCGCCTCGTCCAGTCGGTCAAATATTTTGCACGCCGTTCCGGAATGGATGAGCTGCAGATCGGCAAGGTTTTCGAATTACTCTCAGAGGACATTCGGATCAGCGTCAAAATGTTGCCCGGCGATTGGGCGGAGCATTTTACCCGGCTGTTGCGTGATCTTGGCTGGCCTGGAGGGCGCGGACTATCCAGCCGAGAATACCAGGTCGTCGAGACCTTTTCGGAGGAATTATCCAGAATGGCTAGTCTCGACCGGGTTTCTGCGCCTGTGTCGAGAAACGTCGCTCTTGGCATGCTCGGCCGCCTGGCCGGTCACGCTCAATTCCAGCCGGAGAGCCCCGCTGGAGGGGTCCAGATCCTTGGCGTACTTGAAGCGGCTGGCCTGGCCTTCGACCATCTCTGGGTCATAGGTTTGCATGATACGGCACTGCCGCAGCCCCCCAGACCCAATCCATTCATTCCGCTTACAATTCAGCGCAAACATCGCATGCCACGTGCCGATGCGGATCGTGAGCGTCTCTTCGCTGCGCGGGTAGCGCTGCGACTATTCAGTGCGGCTCCACAAGTCTATCTCAGCTGGCCGCAGCAGGTCGACGGTCTTGAACAGCGCCCCAGCCCGTTGCTTGCCGGTATAGTTGACGGTCTGCCACCCATGTCTGCATCGGTCGATCCAACCGGACTACTCTGGAGCGCCCGGCCGAAACTGGAACAAATTGATGACTCGCTGGCAGCGTCGTTAAACTCAAGAAAAAGTTTCAGCGGTGGAACCGGGATACTTAAAGATCAGGCTCTTTGCCCATTCCGCGCGTTCGGACATTATCGTCTGAGAGCAGAACGGCTCGAATCTCCTGAAATCGGTCTGGACAACATGTCCCGCGGCACCTTGGTACACTCTGCCCTCGAGATTTTCTGGAGAGAAACCTGCGATCAGACAACGCTTATCAGCCTCCAGGAAGCGGAGCTGAACAGCAGGATCGAAAGGTCTGTGCAACAGGCGCTGAAGCGTTTTGAAAAGGAAAACCGCCGCGATCTGTTGCCCCGGCAGAGGGGCCTGGAGAAACAGAGGCTGGCTGCCCTCGTCCGGCAGTGGCTTGGAATGGAGATGCGCCGTGCCCCATTTCGTGTCGAGGGTACGGAAGTAAATCGTCAGTTTACCATCGGCAGCTTGCGCATCAGAACCCGCATCGACAGAATCGATCAACTGGAAGATGGTAGTTTCGCCATTCTGGATTACAAAACCGGTCGGCCCGACCCCGATCAATGGTTCGATGATCGTGTGACAGAACCGCAATTGCCCGTCTATTGCCTGGATCTGCCTCACGAACGGATCGCGGCCGTTCTGTTTGCAGTGGTCCGCGGCAAACGCAAGGAATCCGGGTTTCGCGGACTGGCGCGTGAGCCTGGGACCTGGCCCGGGTTGAGCCGAAAATCACTCGATGCAATCCTTGAAAGTAAGGGCTGGGGTTCGTTCGATGCCGTTCTGGACCATTGGGGAAAGGCTCTGACTGCCCTGGCCGATGCGTTTACTCGTGGCGAGGCCGCTGTTGATCCGGCCAGTTATGAGGCGGCCTGCAAGTATTGCGATCTGGTTCCCCTCTGTCGCATCAACGATCTGGACGACCATGTGTTGACGCTGGAGGAACGTCATGACTGATTCTGTCAGGACGCGTCCGTCGGATTGGGCCGAACGCCGCAGGGCGGTCGACATCAGTCAGTCATTTATCGTGCAGGCCCCGGCCGGGTCGGGCAAAACCGAATTGCTGGTACAGCGCATGCTCGCGTTACTGGCTGCGGTCAATACTCCAGAAGAAATCCTGGCCATCACCTTTACCCGCAAAGCCGCCGGCGAGATGAAACATCGCCTGATCGAAGCCCTGGAAAGGGCCGAAAATGATCAGCCCCCACAAGAAGATCACGCCCGTGAGACTTGGAACAGGGCACGCCGGGTGCTGGAGACCGACCGGCGCAAGGGCTGGCACCTCACGCAAAACCCCTCCCGCCTGCAATTGATGACCATCGATAGCCTGTGTGCCCTGTTGACTCGCAGAATGCCCTGGCTGTCAGGCTTTGGAGAACAACCTGGAGTTGCAGAACAGCCGGAAGATCTGTACCTGATTGCCGCGGAGCGCCTTGTCTCCCGAGTTGACGGCAACTCTGCCGGACAGGCTGCCGTCGAACGTCTTCTCGGCCATCTCGACAACCGGATGACCCTGCTGCGCGACATGCTCGTCTCCATGCTTGGCAGACGCGACCCATGGCTGCGCCACATGCTGGGGCAGCGCTCAACCGGTTGCCGTGATCTCCTTGAAGCAGGTTTGCAGCGCTACCTTGTCGCGACTCTTGCCCGAACCTGCGAAGCCCTAGGACGGGAAACCTGCCAGACCCTGACAGCCCTCGGTGGCTATGCTGCTGAAAATCTAGCAGAAACTGAAACAGACCATCCGCTTCTCGCGCTTTCAGGTGCAACAAAGCTTTCCTGCGATATCGCTGATCTTGACGCATGGCTGGCCATTGCCCACATGGTTCTGACAGGCGGCGGGACTGTTCGCAAAAGTGTCGACAAACGCATCGGTTTTCCCGCTGACAAAACGCCCTCTGCGATCGAAATGAAGTCACGGATGACAGTCTGTCTCGATGAATTGCGTTCGAATGAGCATGGATACCGCTGCCTGCGGGAGCTTCGTCATTTACCTGCTGCATTTTATACGGCCGCCCAGTGGGATGTTCTGGAAGCCCTGATAGAACTTCTCCCACTTGCGGTCCTGGAACTTCGTGACGTTTTTCGTTCACGCGGGATGGTCGATTTTATCGAGATCGCCGGTGCTGCCCATGCCGCGCTCGGTGATACTCAGGCCCCCGAAGATCTCCTTCTGCAGATGGACAGCATGATCCGGCACATCCTGGTCGACGAATTCCAGGACACTTCCTACGCTCAGTTTGACTTGTTGCAGAAATTGACTGCCGGCTGGATGCCGGATGACGGCCGCACGCTGTTTATCGTGGGCGACCCGATGCAGTCAATCTACCGTTTCAGGGAAGCTGAAGTCGGTCTTTTCTTACGTGTTTGCGAACAAGGCTTGGGCGACCTTACGCTTGAACGCGTCTCTTTGACAGCTAATTTCCGATCACAGGCAAAGCTCGTAGATTGGTCGAACCATTTTTTTGCCGGGCTTTTTCCTGACCGTGAAGATCAAGTGCGCGGAGCTGTCCGGTTTGCGCCCGCAGACGCTGTCAGGCAAGGTCAGGGGGGCGATGCCGTGTTTTTCCACGGATACCTCAACCGGCAGGACAGCCTGGAGGCAGAACAGGTTGTGGAGCTTGTCAAGCAGGCTCACTGCGACAAGCCCAACGGGAGCGTGGCTGTACTGGTGCGTTCCAGGAATCACCTGGTGGAGATCATACGTGCCTTTAAGCAGACCGGCATGCGCTTTCAGGCGCAGGACATCGACTCCTTGACAGATCGACCCGTGGTACAGGATCTGCTGGCTTTGACACGCGCTCTGCTGCATCCGGCCGACCGGATTGCCTGGCTGGCAATTTTAAGAGCCCCCTGGTGTGGTCTGACCCTTGACGACCTGCTTGCCATCTGCGGCCGACAGCCAGGGGCGACTCTCCGCGAACTTCTTGAGTGCCCGCAGGAACAGTCGGAATTATTTGATCGGGTCAGCAACGATGGTCAAAAACGGCTCGACCGGACCCTTGAAGTCCTTGAACATAGCATGCAAATGAAGGGACGCCTGCCACTGCGACGACTTGTCGAATCCACCTGGCTGTCGCTTGGTGGCCCGGCATGTGTTGATATGGCGGAAATGACGGACGCCGGACAGTTTTTTCTGCTGCTTGAATCCCTGGATGAAGGGGGAGACCTCGAAAACCTGAGTATTCTTGAGAAGCGTCTCGGCAGGCTGTTTGCTGCGGCAAACCCTCAGGCAGGACCGGACCTGCAGGTAATGACCATCCACAAGGCCAAGGGTCTGGAATTCGACACGGTTATCCTGCCGGGAATCGGTCGTGGTGTCAGGCCATCCGAACGCACCCTGTTGCGCTGGCTTGAGCATCCGGATTATGAATTGCTGCTTGCCCCGGTTCCCCCCGCCACTGATGATGCGGGCGATCCGACTTACCAGGCCATCGGCCAGATATTGAAAGATAAGGACGACCTCGAGACGCTACGCCTTTTCTACGTTGCTGCAACCCGTGCCAGAAACAGGCTGCATCTGTTGGGTCATTACAGACATGACCGGGAAGACAACCCGTCTCCCACCCCCGGCTCCTTCCTGGCAACGGTCTGGCCAAGCGCTGCCGAAAAGCTGACTGCCGGGAGCACCAGCAGCGAAACCGACCCGCTCAAGACATTGCCCCGCCTGCCGCTGAAACGACTTCCGCTGGATTGGGTCCTACCCGCCATACCTGAACGCGTATCATCAGCACCGATATCTTCTCGCCGGGCCTCTGATTATGGTCACTTTTCAAATGACGGCATGGCCTCGCGTCTCACCGAGGAGGGCAGGGTTGTCGGCACCCTGGTCCATGCCTGGCTCCAGCAGATCGCCCAGGATGGATTGGACGAATGGTCGGATTCCCGTTTGAAAAATCAGGAAGGATTGCTCAGGGCTCAGATCTCCAGCCACGGCATACCCTACAATCGACATGAAGCCTGCATGGGCAATATCCTGAAATGCCTAATAAATTGCATTGGCTGCAGCAGGGGACGCTGGTTGCTTTCAAAACATCCTGAAGCTCGTTGTGAATTAGCGATTAACGGGGTAATAGATGATGAACTGGTTCGTGCCATTATCGATAGAACATTTATCGATGAGCAGGGTTGTCGATGGATCATCGACTACAAAACCAGTCAACCCGGGGCTGGGGAATTATTGGAAGCGTTTCTGGAAAGCGAAGTCATTCGTTATTCGGACCAGATGCAAATCTACAAATCGCTTATGCAGGCGTATGACACGGCTCATCCGGTCAGACTCGCCCTGTATTTCCCGATGTTCGACGGATGGGCAGAGGTCGGGGGAACTGCCTGATCAGGCCACGGCGGCAGTGAAACCGTAATGTCGTCTTTCCGGCCCGGCGTAGTCAAGGTTTCTTGAGCGCCTGACCGGGTCACGCCCAAGCACGATCCATCCCTCGGAACGTTTGAAACTGGTAATGGCTTCTTCGCCAATCAGCCTATCGAGAAAACCCGGCTTGACAATGTCGAAGTTGCCATCGCTGTACATAACGCGGATCATCATGGTTTTAGCTCCTCTCCATTTTCCAACGCTGCATCGAGATCAATTCAATGTTGGACGGTCGAGTTCTAACAGTTCAAGCTGAAACGTCAGGGTCTGGCCTGCCAACGGGTGGTTTGCGTCCAGCAGAATACTCTCCGGGCCGCGTTCGAGAATTACCATACGAATACGCGTGCCGTCGGCAGATTCAATTTCCAACTGGTTACCAACTTCTAAATCAAGGTTGTCTGGAAGCGCCTTGAGGGAAACCTTCTCCACCAAGCGGGGCAGGCGGATGCCGTAGGCTTCTTCCGGGGGGATGGTGACAGTTTTCTGCTCGCCAACCTCCATGCCGGTAATTGCCCGCTCGAGGCCAGGGATGACCTTGTTATCACCGAGGACGAAACGGGTTTCTTCCTCCTCTTCGGCGACATCAAAAAGACTCCCGTCTTCCAGGGTGCCCCGGTATGTGATTGTAACGGTATCGCCTTCCTGGGCTATGGGCATTCAGCGTCCCTCCATCTCCTGCAGGGATTCAGCCGAACGAGAGCAGGCCCTTCCAAGGAGCCCGCTGCATCAGTTCTTATCTAAAATTGTTACCTCTCCTAACCAGGATTGTCAAGTGTGGAACGGGATTGAATCTATTTTGGATCCACGTATCCGCGCTTTGTGCAAAGATTTTGCAAGCAACCGCTTGGCATTGCGGCATAGAGTAACTTTAAGGTATTATAACAACTCATCAGCCAACCTCTACAGAAAGCATCTCGGCCGCCTTGCAGCAGGTGCGTCAGGAGGTGTAAACCGATAGGAACAGAAATGACTTTTTGCCTGAATACCGTGAACAAAGCGGGGCTGACCATCATCCTGGTCTTTTCGTTGTTTTTTGGTGGGCCTCCATCCCTGCTTGCCGACGTTGAATTTGATCAGAATCGGACGCGACTGCTCAGTTACGTTCTAAAAAAACAGGTCGAATATCATTTCAGCGGCAAAGAAATCAACGATGATCTATCCGAGGCAGCTTTCCATTTATACCTCAGGCAGTTGGATTCACAGAAACGTTTGCTGCTCAAAAACGAAGTGGATCTGCTTCGGGCTTATCGGAATTTTATCGATGACGAATTTCGTTCGGGTCGCATCAATCTGGCCCCGTTGGGAGCGGAGGAACTCCGGACGGCAATCCCACGAGCCGAAAAGATCGTGCGCAGGATCATGAAAGATCCGTTTGATTTCAATTTTAAAGAGGATTACGAGACGGATCCTGAGAAACTGGATTTCTGTCGAACCGAGCAGGAACTTGGTGAACGCTGGAGAACCGCTCTCAAGTTCCAGACCTTGAGCCGCTACCTGAGCTTGATGGAGGACGAAGGTTTTGCAACGCCGGCGGAAATCCCCGCAGAGGCTGCGGTTGAGCTTGAAGCCCAGGCCCGCGAGAAGATACTCAAACGCCATGAGGATTATTTTTCCAGGCTGCTCAAGGAGACCCTGCAAGACCACTACGATCGATACCTGAATGCGATTACCAGAGCTTTCGATCCGCACACCACCTATATGCCCCCCAAGTCGAAAGAAGATTTCGATATCAGCATGCGCGGTTCGCTTGAAGGAATTGGTGCGACCCTTCGTGAAGAAGATGGTTTTGTCAAGGTCGTCAAGATCATTCCAGGCAGTGCGGCTGATCGTCAGGGGCAACTGCACGCGGATGACAACATCCTTGCTGTCGCCCAGGGAGCGGAAGAACCCGTTGATATCACAGATATGCGTCTAAGAGATGCCGTAACTCTGATTCGCGGCAAAAAAGGCACCGAGGTTCGGTTGACCGTCAAACGACCCGGTCACAAATCCTTCGTGATCCCGATCATCCGGGATATCGTCGTTATTGAGGAGTCTTTCGTCAAGTTCGTCGAGATCGAAGACCCGTTGAGCAAACAACGCTACGGTTATATCAAGATCCCAAGCTTTTATCGTGATTTTGAAATGACCCGAAACGGCGGCGGCGGGCGCAATTCCACCGATGACACCCGCAAGGCGCTCCAGGAGTTCCGCAACCGCAATATTGCCGGATTAGTGCTGGACCTGCGCAATAATGGCGGAGGTGCTTTGACCGATGCTATCGGAGTTGCCGGGCTGTTTATTGAAGACGGCCCCATTGTCCAGGTGCGTTCCGCAGAAGGCAAAACCAAAGTGCTTGTGGATGATGATGCAAAGGTTGAATACCTTGGCCCAGTGGTCGTTCTGGTCAACCAGTTCAGTGCCTCAGCATCAGAGATTGTCGCAGGGGCTCTCCAGGACTATGGCCGAGCTATTATAGTCGGCAGCGAGCATACTCACGGTAAAGGCACGGTACAGGTTGTGCTCAGTCTGGACCGTGCGCTGACCATGAGGAACATGCAGCAGTACCTGCCGCTTGGCGCCCTCAAACTAACGACCCAGAAGTTTTATCGCGTTAGCGGTGCATCCACGCAATCCAGGGGGGTTGTCCCTGACATAGTGCTTCCTGATCGAAGACAATCGAGCGAGTTTGGCGAAAAGCACCTGGATTACAGCCTGCCCTGGGACACGATTGAACCGGTCAGGCACAAAAGCTGGTCTCTGGCGAATCTCGACCTGTCGGATCTGGCAGTTCACAGCCAGAACCGCGTTGCTCAAAATGAAGAGTTTGTGGAAATCCAGAGAATTTCCGATGCTGTGGCCAAGCGCCTGGAAACGACCCGCCAGTCATTACATGCGGAAACGGTGTACCATGAGTGGGAAGCCCTGAAGAACGAGGACTCACCGCACGGTGGGATGATGGGTAGTGACGAAGAGGATGCTGATAAGGATGATCCTGCCGACAAGGATGCGACACCACAGGAACAGTTGATACGCCAGGTACTCAAAGACCCTTACACCCTTGAGGCGATAGCTGTTCTCGGCGATCTGCAGAATCTTGAGAGCCCCCTGGCTGCCAATACAAAGGTCAAAATCGGCAAGTAAGGTTTGCTTGCGAACAGTGTATCATTTAAGTCGGCCATCCAGTGTGCCGAGTCCAAGAGACTGCAACAGCCATCCCAGGGTTTGTAGTTGTCCGATCTCTTGCGACATTTTTTCGATGCGTTCACGCTCGTTTCCCTCGACTTCAGGAAGAACGCCGAGTAGATCGGCCGATGCAATCATTGCCAGCAGATGGGGTGCCTCTTCTGCAGCAAGGTCTGGTTCAGCCGCCATGCCATTCAAAATAATCCCCGCAACCGGAATGTCCATGGCCTGGGCTGCAAAAACTGTCAGCAATGTGTGATTCAGAGTCCCCAGGCTGGTCTTTGAAACGATAAGCAGGGGCAACCCAAGCTGTCGGACAAAATCAGCCATCAGATAGCCACCTCGAACCGGCACCATCAGGCCGCCCGCTCCCTCGATAATGACAAAGTCTTTCCCATCTGCCAGTTCTTGTAGGGAAAGTTCCAACGAAACCGGGTCGATATGTGTTTTTTCTATCGATGCCGCCTGGGTCGGTGCCACCGGGGCTTTGAATCGATAGGGAGCGATCAGGTGCTCAGAATCCATGGAGTTGGCTGCCCAAGACAAAAGCCGGGCATCTTCACCCGGTTGTTCAGGGTTGGCAACACCGGTTTCAATCGGTTTCATGACACCGACTTTAAGGCCGCGAGACGACAGGTGCCGGGCAAGGGCTGATGCCACAAGGGTTTTGCCGACACCGGTGTCGGTACCGGTCACGAACACTGCAGGGCAGGGCAGTTCAACACTCATTGATTTCTACTTCCAGATCGTCAAATAATTGCAGGTCAACACTCAGGTCCCGTCCAGAGGTCGTCAAGTAGTTGCCGACCATGCTGCCGCTCGCTCCGGCCATGAACATCCACGACTGAAGTTCACGTAAATTTGCTTCCCTGCCGCCGCATATGCTGATGCGCTTGTCCGGCAGGAAAAACCTGAACAGCGTGATAATCCGCAGGCAGTCGAGGGGAGTCAATTCATTTCTGTCGGCAAGGGGAGTCCCTTCGATCGGGTTGAGGAAATTCAGAGGGATCGAATCAACATCAAGCTCACGAAGCGTCCTGGCAAATTCAATTCTCTGTTCGAGGGTTTCGCCCAGACCCAGGATTCCACCACAGCAAACCTGCATGCCGCTTTTTTGGGCTAGACGTACCGATTCCACATCCTCCTCATAATCATGGGTACTGCAGATTTCAGGAAAGAAGGAACGTGCCGTTTCCAAATTATGGTGATAAGTGACGCACCCGGCGGCGGCCAGAGCATTGGCCATTTGCTCATTCAGAATTCCTAGAGATGCCGAAGGTTCTATCCTGGTTTCGGATCGAATAGCCCGGATCGCCTCAAGGATTGTATTAAACTCCTCCCCCGGTGATGGTCCGGTTCCACTGGTAACAATTCCGAAACATGTCGAGCCGCTCTGTTGGGCATTGCGAGCACCTGCAACAATCTCGTCACGCGATTTGAGGGGGTAGGTCGGGATCTGTGTTTCGAAATGTGAGGATTGTGCACAAAAAGCGCAGTTTTCGGCACATCTTCCTGATTTAGCATTAATAATCGAGCAGAGAAAAACCTGGTTGCCAAAATATTTTTCTTTCAGACTTTGCGCCCCCGCCATAAAACTTGTCAAATCAGAGCCGTTTGCACTAAGGATATCCAGCCCCTGTTGATCTGTTAAGGGGATTCCTGACAACACCTGTTCAACGAATTGTCTCGCTATATCGTTCACATCCAGCTCCTGGGCATTTTTTCTGATCAATTAAATGATGGTTTGTAATCCATTATTCTTCAGCGCACGATTATCAGGAAGCCGGCATCGGTTGTCAACCCTGTCTTTTATTATGGTTTACAATGCTATATCATTTCTGTAAGAAATATTACACATTTCGTTGACAGTCGCTGGCGAAAGTGCTAAAACATCATTTCATTTATGTTTTTAATAAGGGTGTGCTCATTATGGTTAAAATACTGATTGGTAAAAAGCTCAAGTTAACGCGTTTGAAAAATGATATGACTATTCAGGATTTAGCTGAGGATTCTGGTGTTTCCTCGAATATGATTTCGAGAATAGAACGTGGTCTTACTACACCGTCGGTGGAAATTCTGATGAAACTTGCGAACACCTTCGGGATGAGTCTCAGTTACTTTGTTGAGGAAGCTGAAAAGGGGTCGACAACCATCTTCACCCGAAAAGACCAAGGTGAATCGATCTTTTTTTTCGAGGACAAGCACCAGATCATCAGTCTGACCCAGGGACTGCGGGATCCCAATTTTACTGTATTCCAGGACATCCTTGAGGAAGACTGCTGTAGCGGTGACGGCGGCATGGTACACACGGGCGAAGAATTTGCACTGGTTCTCGAAGGGCACATGGAATTCTCAGTTGACGGTCACATCTATGAGTTAATGGCTGGAGATTCGCTTGTTTTTAAGGCCTCTTTGCCACACCGTTGGCGCAACCTGCACCCAGGACAGACCAAGGTACTCTGGGTCGTTTCCCCGGCGCCAAACCTCAGTTGAGCAAACGCAATCAATCTCCCGTTTGAAGGGTTCTGTATAATGAAACTGAAAAAAATCGTTGGCAAAAAACTCAAGGCGATCCGCTTGAAGAGCGATATGACGATTCAGGAGCTTGCCGAGAAGTCAAAAGTCTCCTCAAATATGATTTCACGCATTGAGCGCGGTCTGACAATCCCGTCGGTGCATATTCTCATGAAGGTGGCCGGGGTTTTCAACAAAAGCATAAATTATTTTGTAGAAGAAGTCACCACCACCAACGAGGTCGTATTCTCATCTCCGGGGCAACGCGACAAAACCGTTTACGATGATGAAAGCAACATGCACACGGAATGCTTCACATCGGGCTTGCGCGATCCCCAGTTCATGTCATTTTTGTGCACGGTCCCGCAGGGTGGAACCAGTGGTCAGCAACACATGCATCATCCCGGAGACGAATTAATCTACATGATAGAAGGTCAGTTGAGAGTGACCATTATCGGTGACACCTATATTCTCAACCCTGGAGACAGCCTGTCTTTCAAATCTCATTTGCCGCATCGTTGGGACAATATTGGGATTGAAGAGGCAAAAATTATCTGGACACTTTCTCCCTTTACAGTGATCTGAGAACTTCCGGCCCGGTTCCCATTCCTCCATTCCGCTGAGATGTTGCCGTAAACTTGACAGCTGGCGATGATTCTGTAGTATTATCAATAAGCTGAACAGTTATTTTCGACGACCGGTGTTTTCTTCCCGTGTTTTCCGGCCTTTTTATGAGTGCCGTTCATTGGGTCGAAACCAGAGGAGGCTTTCATGAACAAGTCGGAACTGGTAGAAGCTTTGGCAGTCAGCAACGGACTGACCTATAAAAAAGCCGAAGAGATCGTCAATATCATCTTCGATTCGATGTCGGAGACACTGGCCTCGAGCGGACGTATTGAAATCAGGGGATTCGGTAGTTTTGTTGTCAAAGACTACAAAGCTTATATGGGCCGTAATCCGAAGACCGGTGAAGTTATTCAGGTCAAACCCAAAAAACTGCCGTTTTTCAAAGTTGGCAAAGAACTGCGTGAGCGCGTCAATGACGGTTAGTCACCGGTCTGTGTACTTCGGGTTTCTTCCAGCCATTCTTTAGCTGGTCATGCCACGCCCAATTCCCAGAGTAATTACGTATAGAAAGCTCGGAGTCAACGTCCTGTTTCCCGAGCTTTCTGTTGTTTTCTGCGGGGGATTTGTTTCACAGTTGTTGCGTCCGGGACGGCTTTTTTTAAATACCTGCGTTGTTTCCATATTTTTTCTTCAGATTTTGTTTTCTTCTGTCTCCTGTATTCTGTATTCTATATTCCAGACTCGTTGCTGATGAAGCACTTGACTATTTTCTTTATTCACAAAGGCACGTGACGATGATCAAACCAAAAGATTTTGCCGACATCCAAGGCAGTGTCATGCTGCGGAACCTCTCAGAGGAAGATTTTAATAAACTCGCAGCCTTCTGCGAGGAACGCCAGATGGGAGAGGGCACGACCATTTTCATCGAAAACATGCCGGGAGAATCGCTCTTTCTGATCAAGAAGGGAATTGTTCGTATCTCCAGGATGTTTGCCGAAGGAGATGAGAAGACACTGGTTGTCCTCGGACCTGAAGACATTTTCGGGGAGATGGCAATTATAGACGGCCTGCCTCGCTCGGCAACTGCGCGCGTGGCCGAAGATGCCGAGCTAATCAGTCTGAAAAAAAAGGACTTCGAGTCACTGTGTCAGCAGGCACCTGAGCTCGCTCTGAAAATGGTTATGAATATCGTCGGGGTGTTCAGCAAACGGGTCCGTGAAGCGAATGATGAATACCGAGACATGCTGATCTGGTCTTTGAAGAAAGACTGATGGCTGTCTTTCGCCGTTGAAAAATAGACTGCACTGAGTTATAGTTGCCCCCGTTTCAGGGGGCTTTTTTGTGAGTAACCGTAATGCTTGATGTTCTTCTAAATCAAAAGCTGATATTCGGGCTGGTCGGCGGCTTGGGCTTGTTCCTCTTCGGCATGAAAACCATGTCAGAAGGCTTGCAGAAAGTTGCCGGCAACCGCATGCGTAAGATCCTGGCGGCCTTAACCAGCAACAGGCTCGTTGGGGCGCTGGTCGGTTTGGGTGTTACCGCCATTGTCCAGTCTTCGAGTGCGACCACAGTTATGGTTGTGGGGTTCGTAAACGCCGGTCTGATGTCTCTGGTTCAGGCCATTGGCGTTGTTCTCGGCGCAAACGTCGGAACTACAGTTACTGCACAGTTGATCGCTTTC
>DAOVNV010000109.1 GCA_030630015.1 Desulfuromonadales bacterium
AGGCTGTCCAGCCCCAGATCGTGGTCAAGGGTGCTGTCGAGACCTAAACTTTCCAAGGCGTGCCTCTGCTTGTGGATTTCGGCGGTTAACTCCCGGACGATTTCCAGCAGGGTGGTTGCGGTTGCTTCTGCATGCTCCTCTTGCCGCGACATCAGTGTGGTCGGCCCTTTCTGTCTGGTCTGGAACTGCACGGCTTCTTTCCGCAAGCGTTGTTACTGATTGCCGGCTTGCCATCAATGCAGACCCTTGAAGAAAGTATAATGGCCAAACGCCGGGATGCCAGACTGGATGGAATAAAAAGGCAGTGGAAAGAGGGAGAAAAAAAGGACAGGGAAGGGGCGGAGATACCTTTAACGAGTAATTAAGTGTCCTGCCTGCGGAATCATAACTCTGCGAGTTTTTCCGGACAGGAGAACAGGGCCGGGGCGCCCCCGGTGTGCCAGAACAGAACAGTCTCGTCAGATGAAAACTCCCCGCTCTCGATCATGCTGAGCAGCGCGCCCATGGCCAGGCCGGTCTGGTCGTCGCGCTTCATCAGAATATGCGGCCCGCCGAGATGCCCGGAAAGTCTCTCAAGTTCAATCAGCGGGGTCGGAAAGAAGCCCAGTTTTCGCCTGGGGAGTTTGTCGAGAGTTTGTGTATTCATCTGTTCCTTTTCCATCGCTGGATTCAATGAGCGGCCAGATTACATCACAATTCGATGCAAGCCCAGCCGTTGTGCAGTTTCCCGGGCGTTGCGCAGTTCCTGGCGGGTTGGCCGCCGGTTGAGTTCCGGGTATTGGTCGGCATGGTGGCAGGGCCGGTACTGGTCCATGAGATTGATGGCCGTGTCCGGGGAGATCTCGCGGGCGAGAAAAGCCAGGGTACGCTCGGTCCCGGCGAGGTCGTCGGGAAGGACCAGGTGCCGGATCAGCAGACCGCGTCGGGCGAGACCCGTTTCGCTGAGCACCAGGTCGCCGACCTGCCGGTGCATCTCATGCACCGCGGCCCGGTTGACTTCGGCATAGTCGGCGACACCGAGGTAGCGCCGGGCAAGCTGAGAATCTGCAAACTTCATGTCCGGCATGTAAATGTCGATCACCCCGTCCAGCAGGGCAAGCCCCTCGGGGCTGTCGTAGCCGCCGCTGTTGAAAACCAGCGGCAGGGTCAGCCCCTGGTCTGCGGCGACAACCAGGGCGGCGAGGATCTGCGGGATCACGTGGCTGGGGGAAACGAAGTTGATGTTGTGGCAGCCGGCCGACTGCAGGTCGAGCATCATCCGGGCCAGCTTCTCGTTGCTGACCGTGCGACCCTCACCCTGTTGACTGATCTCCCAGTTCTGACAGAAAACGCAGCCCAGGTTGCACCAGGCAAAAAAGATGGTTCCTGACCCGCGCCGGCCGGAAAGGGACCGTTCCTCGCCATGGTGTGGCCCCGCGCTGCTGATAACGGCCAACTCGCCGGTGCGGCAGCGTGCTCCGGAGGTTGATGCAATGCGGTCAGCGTGGCAATGGTTGGCGCAGAGATCGCAGTTTCCCAGATGTTGGCGGGCAAGGGCGGCTCTTGCCGCAAGCTCTCCCGAGCGGTGCAGGGTCAGGTAGGTGACTTCGCTCATCGTGTCTCAATATGTGCGGAAATGTGGAGGCCCATACCAGACTCCCTAGGGAGTGTCCCCGAAAGGTTTACTGCAAGGTGATGCTGTCACGTTTGCTGGGTTGGCTCCCCGTAGCGAACGTAATAGCCTGCAACCCGCCAGGTCTTGTCAGCTCCGAGCTTCAAAGTAAGCGTTTCCGTCGCGTGAGCCCTGTCCTGGAAGCGGGAGAGGAAAGTCAGCACAACATATTCGCCTTCTGGGACATCTTGGGAGTATCTTGTGTAGCTGATGTCCTGTTGCTCCCGTCCGATGATCGGCCCCAGCCGGCTGCGGATTTCGGCGATCTGCTCATGCCAGGCGTCGCGGGACAGGATATTTTTCAAGGCGGACGAAGTCGTTTCCCAGCTTTGTAGATACTCCTCGGTATCGACCAGAAAAAGAAACTTTGTTGCCGCTGTTAGGGTTTGCTCGCTGATTTGCTGGTTGGGTATTTTGTTGATTGCCGGCATGACAATCAGAAAGATGCTGGTGAAAATCAACAGCGCATGGATACATAAATGTCTTGAGATCATGGTGTCCTCCCGTAAGCATCAAAGGGAAGAAACGTTTGCTTTGTAATCTATTTTAATCTGAACATGGGCAGGAGGCAACTCGAGCCGGGAAAAATTCTGGGTAGGACATTTGGTGTGCCTGATAAAAAGACCCTTTAAGGTGCCCTCCGGTCAGAAGGCTCTGCCTTGCGTGTGCCTCGCCAGATGATCCAGCCATACACGGCCAGGTTGACCACGACAACAAAAGTGCCGAGAACTATCTGCATCTCCCTGTCGAGATAATCAGGGTAGAGCAGGGCCAACAGGTAGTGCTCGATAAAGCCACCTGAATAACCGGCCTGATTGCCGGCCTGCCTGAGGTGCTGCTCCAGTGGCGTGAGAGGGCACAGCCAGCCCTGGTACTCTATGAGGGCTCCCCATACGGCGGCCGGCAGATGCAGGAAGATGAGCCGTCGCCATTTCAGGACCAGCAAGCCGCCAAGAACGACGAAGCAGACGAAGCCGAGGTGAAGGCAGACGATTGTATTTGCGGTGATGATGTAAAACATCTGTTCTCGGAGGCTGTTAGACTTTTCGGGGTGACCGGACGAATTTGCTGCGACAATTTCGTACGGAGGGCACCAAAACAACTTAGCATCAAAATGAAAAAGGTGAAATCATGAAACAAAATGGTATATTCAAATTGCGGGGAAGGTTAAGCGGTTATGGGCTTTGGAGGCAATATGATGTATGACGTCATCATTATTGGTGGTGGAATTGTTGGCTGCGCTCTGGCCCGGGAGTTATCTCGATACGATCTGCGTCTGGCCCTGATTGAAAAGGAGGTCGAGGTCGGTTTCGGGACCAGTAAAACCAACTCGGGGATCATCCATGCCGGACATCATGCGTCCCCGGACACGCTTAAGGGGAAGTTCGAGTGGACCGGCAATCAAATGTGGGACGATCTCGCCCGGGATCTGAAGTTTGGGTTTAACCGGATTGGCGAACTGCTCCTGGCTCAGAAATCCGAGGATCTGCAATACCTGGAGAAACTCAAAAAACAGGGAGAAGGTAGAGGCGTTCCTGGACTAGAGATCTGGCCCCCAAAGCGTATCCAAAAAGAAGAACCCAACCTCAGCCACACAATCCTGCAAGCTCTCCACGCACCGACAGCCGCTGTCGTCAATCCCTATGAAGCCTGCTTTGGGCTCATCGAATGCGCGCAGCAAAATGGCGCTGAACTGTTTTGCGGATACCCGGTTCTTTCTATCTGTCGAAATGACGATGGTTTCTCAATTCAAACCCCTCAGCAAAAATTCCACTGCCGGATCATTCTCAATGCTGCAGGCGTGTTTGCCGATCGGGTTGCGGCCATGGTTGGTGCAGATGACTTTGAAATTTTCACCCGTAAAGGTGAGGAGTACATGCTGGATCGCCGCCTGCAGGGGATTGTAACCCGGCTGATCTTCCCAACCCCCACCGCCACCAGCAAGGGGGTTCTCATTATCCCGACGGTAGATGGCCCCATCATGGTGGGCCCGACCGCAGAAGATGTCGATAATCGCGAGGATCTGTCGACAAGCTTTGCCGGGGCAAGCAAGATCTTTGAAACAGTGCGCCAGTATTGCCCGGCGATCTCTGAGCGAGACACCATCACCGAATTTGCCGGTCTGCGGGCGGTCGCAGATTCAAATGACTTCGTTATCGGGCCGTCTCCGGTCAAAGGTTTCTTCAATGTGGCGGGGATCCAGTCTCCGGGACTCACTGCTGCACCGGCCATTGCTGTTTACGTCACGGAGATGCTCCGTTCCGAGGGGTTGAAGCTTGCAGAAAAATCTGCTTGGAAAGCGGACATTGACGGACCGCCTCACTTTGCCCGGATGACCAAGCAAGAACGCAAAGCAGCGATTCTGAAAGATCCGGCATACGGACACCTTGTCTGCCGCTGTGAATCGGTCACGGAGGCTGAAGTGCTCTACGCAATCAGGCATGGTGCCCGCACCCTCGATGGGGTGAAGTTTCGGGTTCGTGCCGGAATGGGCCGCTGTCAGGGTGGATTCTGTACCACGCGGGTCATGGATCTGCTCTCACACACATTGGGAATGCCCCTGACAGAGATCACTAAACGTGGTCATGGCTCAGAGATTTGCACTCCACGTCAGGACAAGTTGTCAGTTGGAGATGGGGTATGAAGAGTCCACTGAAGAGCGAATACGATGTCGTGATCGTCGGTGGAGGGCCGGCCGGATTGGCTGCGGCTCTGGGTGCTCGGGAGGCAGGAGCAGAAGATATTTTGGTCATTGATCGGGAAATTGAGGCGGGCGGCATTCTCAACCAATGCATCCACAGCGGATTCGGATTGCATTATTTCAAGGAAGAGCTCACTGGCCCTGAATACGCTGAACGCTTTATTAATAATGTCCAGTCCGACCAAGTAGAGATTGTCACTGACTCTTACGTTCTGGATATCAGCCCTGATCTGCAGTTGGAGATTATCAGCGGCAGCTATGGCCATCTGAACGTGAAGGCACAGGCAGTTGTACTGGCTATGGGCTGTCGTGAGCGCACTCGGGGAGCGATTCGTACGCCGGGATTCAGACCATCTGGGGTTATGACCGCCGGCTTAGCCCAAAAAATGGTCAATATGAAGGGACTCCTTCCGGGGCGTCGCATCGCGATTCTTGGTTCTGGCGATATCGGCCTGATCATGGCCCGTCGCTTGATTTTAGAGGGCTGTGAAGTTGCCGGAGTGTACGAGTTGCAGCCTTATTCCAACGGTCTGACCCGCAACGTGGTTCAGTGTCTGGATGACTTCGATATCCCTCTTCACCTCTCTGCAACAGTCGCCTTCATTCATGGGCGGGATCGTGTGGAGCGCCTTACGATAGCGCCGGTCAACGATCAGCTCTTGCCTGACCTCAGCCGATCCTGGGATGTTGCCTGCGACACCCTGCTCCTTTCCATCGGCCTGATCCCTGAAAATGAGCTTTCAACCAAGCTCAGGCTGCGCATGGATCCGGCCACCGGTGGACCGCAGGTGACCAGCACCCTGGAAACTTCCCTGCCCGGAGTATTCGCCTGCGGCAATGTGCTCCATGTTCACGATCTGGTCGATTTTGTCTCTGAAGAATCTCTTCGTGCAGGTCGTTTTGCGGCTGAGGTCGCTATTGGAATGCGCCGGCCCAGCGACAATATTGCCCTCCAGGCGGGAGAGAATATCGCCTCCTGTGTTCCTCAGAGCCTTTCCCCGGATCGGGAGCAAATCATATATCTTCGGGTCAAGCGTCCTATGAAAAATTGCGTCCTGACGATTGGCGACCGTTATGAAAAAAGTTTCCGCATGTTAATCCCCTCGGAGATGATCCGTCTGACTCTCGCCCCGGAGATTCTCGACCGCTACTTTGGCGAGAACTTGAAAATCGACGTTCGGTCACGGGAGGGTGCATAAATGCTTGAGAAGAAAAGTCTCACCTGCATTGGTTGCCCGATGAGTTGCTCGCTGGAGTTGGTTATTGTCGATGGTGAGATTCGTGAAATTACCGGCAACGATTGTAAACGTGGCGAGGTTTATGCCCGGCAAGAGTACACCAACCCTTGCAGAATGGTCAGTACGACTATTGCCTGTATCTCAGGCCTCTGGCCCCGCTTGCCGGTCAAGACAGCAGAAGCGGTTCCTAAAGATAAAGTCATGGCTGTAGCCCTGGCTCTTCATGCTCTGGAAATCGAAGCCCCCGTCCAGATGGGCCAAGTCATTCTGGACGATGTTGCCGGGACAGGGATTGCGGTGGTCGCAACCCGTAGTCTTCCCGAGGACCAAACGCCGAGAGAGAATTAACTGAAGCTGGGGACACCCTGATAAGAGGACCCCTTTATCCTCATGCAGTACAGATGAAAAAGAATGTGGAAATGTCACCAATATCCCCTGTGCCGGTGCTTATGCAGGACTATCGACAGAGTTCTGCAATCACTGCCTGCAACCCGGTCACAACCCTGACCATGGCGTCATAATTGACCTTGTCCGGAGTATCATCAGGATCATGGTAAAACGGGTACCTGAAGATTGCCGTGTCGGTCACCATGATGGCAGGGTGACCTGTTTTCCAGAAAGACCAGTGATCAGACCAGTCTACGCCTACCAGCCAATCAGGGGCAATGATCCCTTCCGACGGAAATGCGCCGTGCTGCCGAAAAGCCTTGACACTCCGTTTCAAGATCCTGCTGGACCTGAAATTGCCGACCAGGGCCAGAAAATCCCCGCGGTTCGGATAGAAGAGGCGCAGCAGGGGCAGGGGAAACTTCTGGCTCAACGGTTCAGAACTGTAGTAGCCGATGGTCTCCAGTGAAATCATGCCGACAATTTTATCCTGGTTCGCCAGGGCTCGTTCGACATAGACCAGGCTGCCCATCCGGTCTGTTTTGAAAAAGGGCGGTTCCTCATTGACAAAAGCCACGAACCGCAACGTCCTGGTTGGCTTGCCGGTGCTGAAGAAGCGTGCCAGTTCAATCAGGGCCGCGACACCTGTCCCGTTGTCATTGGCCCCGGAGGTGTTGATCAGTGAATCGTAATGAGCACCCACAATGATGATCTCAGATGGATGCCCTGCACCGGGGATCTCCACCTCAATGTTGCTGACCTGCTTGCCCTCAACTGCATACGAGATCGACCTGGCTTGCAGCCCTGCCTGCTTGAACTCCCCCTCGATATACTCTGCTGCCAGCTGCAGGTTGTTGTATCTCCAGATATTCCGTTCCCCGATCTTGCCAGCCAGAGTTTCGACATGAATTTGCAAACGGTCTTTCAGAAGCGTCTCAGTAGCGGTCAATGGCAGCGGAGGCCCCTGGAAAGAGCGTCCGGGCATCCTGCTCATGAAATAGCAGCCCAGAGTCAGGAACATGATCAGGCTGAAACCGGCAACAATAAAATTCGTCATAAAACGAACCTGCCTTCGAGGATGGTTGACTATGATGTAGAATTTTATCAGGAATCAGCTGGATTGCTGGGAGCGAGAGAAAGGTGGGGTTGTGCATGGGATCAGGTCTAGGAGGCTGTCGGACTATTGGGACCAAACGGACGAATTTGCATCCTCCGCTATGATAGGCTCCGGACACAAGCATCCTCCGCTATGATAGGCTCCGGACACAAGCAGCCGGCTCATAGATATCTCAGCCAACCCGCACTTGCCGCGCTCCCCCCAGGGCGTCAGCGAAGAGGATGGACAGCTTTCATACTCAACTCATGGTTTGAGGGCTGAAAAACTGGGTGTATTTTATGTGATTCAGTTAGATGGCTTGGTCCGACCCCGAGCAACGTTTTATGGGTTTTTCTTTTCTATCAACAGATTAACAGACTGGCTTGCTGGAAACCAGGTGGGTCTTTCCTCCTGGTGATGATCAAGGTTTTGTTGAACGACTAAGAGATTTGGAACACTTAGCCCCCGGAGTTCTGGATATCCATCAATTCCACCCAGAAGGTGCTGCCGCCGCCAGGTGTTTCCTCCACCCAGGCTCGTCCCCCATAGAGACGGGAAATCTTCTGGACCGTGGCAAGCCCCACCCCCGTTCCGGGAGACTTTTTGTCTGTAATGCCACGATAGAAGACCTCGAAGATTCGGCTACGTTCTTCTTGCGGAATTCCCGGGCCATGGTCTCGGACATAGAGGCGCACCAGGTCTTCCCTGCGCTCTCCCCCGACTTCGATGGGGCTGCCTTCCCTTCCCGCATAGCGGACGGCATTGCCGATCAGATTGTTGAAGATCTGGGTCAGCAGGGTCTCCGGCATCCGCAGCCCGGGCAGGGGGTTCTTCTTGGTGACGACTCCGGCCTCAGCAATCAGGCTCCCCATGTTGACCAGGGCCTCCTCCACCACC
>DAOVNV010000166.1 GCA_030630015.1 Desulfuromonadales bacterium
CATAAAACGTCAGCTCCGGATTTTTTACCGCAAGCCGTTTTTCAGAAACCAGGCGTTCGGCCCGCTCGGCCTTGAGCCTCCATCGCACCAATCCGGCCTCGGTATGCGTGTAACTCACGTCCTGCAGTGCCAGCTCCACCCCGGACGGCAACGCCTGAACAACATCTGCAACCCGCGAAACTGATCGCAGACGAACAGCCACTGTTGCAGCCAGAATCACCGCCAGCACCAAGGCCAGCACGAGTAATAAATTACGCCGTTTAAATAAACTCATCAAATTAACGTCAGTATAGCATCGGGCGTTTCAGGAGTAAAGAGAGATTGGCATGAGAATTGTATAGAGAACTACGAGGGATTTTGAAAATAACGTTGAGTAACTTCATCCCATCGACCGGATTCCCTGAGCAGATAGTCGCACACCTCGCGAACCGCACCGCGCCCACCTGGCCGCCTGGTCACCAGGTCTACCTCCGACTTCACATCATCAACGGCATCCGCCACGGTGGCGGAAAAACCAACCTGAAACAGTATGGGCAGGTCTACGAGATCATCCCCGACATAGGCAGTTTCACGTGCCGTCAGTTGCAGCTTTGACAGAATTTCCCGAAATGGAACCAGCTTATCCTTGGCGCCCTGGTAAACCAGACCTATGCCAAGTTCTGCGGCACGTTTTGCAACGACCTCTGATTGACGCCCGGTAATGATGCCGACCTTAATCCCTGCACGCTGAACAAGCTTCAGACCGTGCCCGTCCTTGACATCAAAAGCCTTGAGTTCCCGGCCCTGGTCATCGTAGATGATCCGGCCATCAGTCATCACACCATCAACGTCCAAAAGCAACAGCCTGATATGCGCTAAACCTTCGGCCATCAGATCACCCCGGCTTTCAAAAGATCGTGAAGATGAATGATGCCGATCGGCCTCTCAGCCGTTTCCGTTTCAAAAACAAACAAGGAGGTGATCGAATGACTTTCCATGATCTGCAGAGCCTTGGCAGCAAGATTGGTACGCAAAATCCGTTTTGGATTCGGATTCATAAAATCTTCAATGGGGCAATTAAGAACTTCAACACCCTTCTCGATCGTCCGCCGCAGGTCGCCATCGGTGAAGACGCCTATAATCGCGCCCTGCTCATCGAAGACCCCGGTAATGCCCAGTTTTTTGCTGGAAATCTCGTACAGGCTATCCTTAAGCAGTGTGCCGAGAGAAACTTCCGGAATCGCGTCGTCGCCATGCATGATGTCCTCGACACGCAGCAACAGACGTTTACCAAGCGCACCGCCAGGGTGGTAAAGTGCAAAATCCTCTTCTTTAAAGCCGCGCCTGATCAGCAACGAAACGGCCAAGGCATCCCCCATTGCCAGGGTTGCGGTCGTACTTGCTGTCGGTGCAAGCTGCAACGGGCAAGCCTCTTCTTTAACGGAGATATCCAGAAAAAAGTCCCCGGCCCTGGCAAGAGCGCTGGATGGGTTGCCGGACATGGCGATCAGCGGCAAACCCATCCGCTTGATCGTTGGCAGAATACGGGTAATCTCCTCAGTCTCGCCCGAGTTGGACACCGCAATCACGACATCCCCTTTCATAAGCATCCCAAGGTCACCGTGAAGCCCCTCAGCGGGATGAAGAAAGAGCGCAGGCGTGCCGGTGGAGGCCATGGTTGCAGCCATTTTCTGACAGATCAGGCCGGACTTGCCCATCCCGGTGACGACAACGCGTCCGGAACAGGCAAGAATCATTTCGACCGCCCCCGTGAATTGTTCACCCAGACGGTCTGCCAACGCGGATACTGAGGCGGCCTCTATCTCCAGGACCCTTCTTGCCTCTGCAAGGATATCTGACATGATTATTTTTTCCCCTTAACAACCCTGTCCAGCGCCATCATCTGCCGCCAGAGGGTTTCTACATCCGACAGCATCAAGCTGTTCGGCCCATCGCACAAAGCCCTGTCCGGGGCATTATGGACCTCCCAAAAGAGTGCATCGATTCCGGTCGCGACAGCAGCCCGGGATAAGGGGGCGACAAACTCCCGCTGCCCTCCGGAAGAAGACCCTGAACCACCGGGAAGCTGCACGGAGTGGGTCGCATCGAAAACAACCGGACAGCCGGTACGCCGCATGATGACCAGGGAACGCATATCGGTAACCAGGTTGTTGTAGCCGAAGCTTGCACCGCGCTCGGTCAACATGATCTGCTCATTCCCGGTGGAGCGCACCTTGTCCACGGCGTTTTCGACATCCCAGGGCGCCTGGAACTGCCCTTTCTTGATATTGACGACCCGGCCGGTTTTGCCGGCGGCAACGAGAAGGTCGGTCTGCCGGGAAAGGAATGCCGGGATCTGGATCACATCGAGCACTTCTGCCGCCGCAGCAACCTGACTTACATCATGAACGTCGGAGAGAACCGGCAATCCAGTCTCCCGTTTCACCTTATCAAGGATTTTCAGGCCCTCGTCCAGACCAGGTCCACGGTACGACAAAACAGAAGTCCGGTTCGCCTTATCATAAGAGGCCTTGAAAATTAAAGCTCCGCCGACTTTAGCTGCAATTTCGCATAAAGCAGTAGCAATGCGCAGGGTGTGCTCTTCATTTTCGATCACACAGGGCCCGGCGATCAGAACCAGGGGCTGGTCATCGCCAACGGAGACAGTCCCGATCGACAAACTTTTGGTCATAAGGTTTCCTTAGGTTGCGAAGCATTCAGGCAGGCACCGACAAAAGATTCGAACAACGGGTGGGGGTCCATGGGGCGCGACTTGAACTCGGGATGGAACTGGCATCCAAGGAACCAGGGATGATCAGCCAGTTCCACGATTTCAACCAGGTCTTCCTTCGGGTAGACTCCGGAAAGCACGAGGCCGCACTCTTCGAGCTTCCGGCGATACACATTGTTGAATTCATAGCGGTGCCGGTGGCGCTCGCCAATTTCCTTCTGCCCATAGATTCTGCGTGCCAGAGTGTTGTCGCTCAAAACACACGGATAGGCCCCCAGGCGCATGGTTCCACCCTTGCCTTTGACTGTTTTCTGCTTTTCCATGATATGGATAACCGGATCCTTGGCATCTGCCTTAAACTCAGCCGAGAAGGCCTCTTCTATACTGCAGACGTAACGAGAATATTCGACCACAGCCATCTGCATGCCGAGGCAGATCCCGAAGAAAGGTACCAGGTTTTCGCGTGCATACCGGATCGCGGCAATCTTGCCTTCGCTGCCACGCTCGCCGAACCCACCGGGCACGAGGATGCCGTCCACATCATCGAAGAGGGAACCGACACCGTGACGTTCCAATGCTTCCGAATCGACATACTTGAGATTGACACGGCAATCATTGGCAATCCCGCCATGGGTGAGAGCCTCGGACAGGGATTTATAGCTTTCTTTCAGTTCGATATACTTGCCCACAATGGCGATCGTCGTTTCTCCTGTCGGCTCCTTGACCCGCTTGACGATACGCTCCCAGCCGCTCAAATCGGGCTGTTTGGTCCAGATATTCAGATACTCGACGATCCGGTCCGGCAAGCCCTCCTTGTGAAAAGCCATCGGCACTTCATAAATGGTTTCAACGTCCCTGGCAGTGATAACCGCCTCTTCGCGCACGTTGCAGAACAGTGAGATCTTGCTCTTCATGTCGCGCGGCAGTTCCCGGTCGCAGCGGCAAAGCAGAATATCGGGCTGGATACCGATCTGACGCAGTTCCTTGACGCTATGCTGGGTCGGTTTGGTTTTAAGTTCGCCGGCAGTGGGGAGATAGGGGACCAGCGTCAGGTGCACGTAGAGAACATTTTCGGGACCGCAATCCGTGCGGAACTGCCGGATCGCTTCCAGAAAAGGCAGAGATTCAATATCACCGACCGTTCCACCGACCTCCACGATCGCCAGGTCGACACCCTTGGCATTCTCAAGAATCTTGCTCTTGATCTCGTTGGTGATATGCGGAATGACCTGGACTGTCCCCCCCAGATAATCGCCGCGGCGCTCCTTGCGGATCACCGAATCATAGACCTGACCAGTCGTGAAATTCGATTTTTTGGTCAGGTTTGCAGACGTGTAACGCTCATAGTGACCGAGATCCAGGTCCGTTTCGGCGCCATCGTCCGTCACGAATACCTCGCCATGCTGAAAAGGGCTCATGGTCCCTGGATCAACGTTTATATAGGGATCGAGTTTCTGCATGGAAACCCTCAGCCCGCGCGCCTCCATCAGGGCTCCAATCGAAGCCGCGGCAAGACCCTTACCCAGCGATGAGACCACTCCGCCGGTCACAAAAATAAACTTGGTTTTCATCTGTTCTCCCTCTTATGGGACATATTGTCACCTTCAACGATATCTAACCTGTAAGTTTACACCCCTGGAACTCAAATGAAAACCCTATTCGAGGCCTTATCCGATTGAATTTTACCTAAGAGCCTGTCTGACTGAGCTCCTAGGAGTTCAGTCAGACAAAACCTGCCGCACCCGCTCCAGGTCTTGCGGTGTGTCCACACCCTGAACGGTCAGAGTCGTCTCAACGGCCCGGATTCTAAAACCATGCTCCAGAACACGCAACTGCTCCAGTTTTTCAAATCTTTCCAAGGGAGTCTCAACAAAGGTTGGATATTGCAGGAGAAATTCACGACGATAGACATACAACCCGACATGTTTGGCCACGGGCAGATCCGACCAGCACTCCTCAAGCCGATCAGCACGGTCGCGTGGATAAGGGATGGGAGCCCTGGAGAAATAGAGCGCAAAACCCTGTTGGTCAGTCACAACCTTGACCACGTTCGGGTTGAGATATTCTTCCAGGGAAGCTAATGGAGTCTTCAAGGTCCCCATCAAAATGCTGGCGTCCTCCATCAGCGGCTTGACGGCAGCCTCGATCATCGCCGGCTCGATCAACGGCTCGTCCCCCTGGACATTGACAATCAGATCCGTATCCAGACCCGCAGCAACTTCAGCCAGACGGTCCGTGCCGGTGGGATGGTCGGAGCGGGTCATAGCCACCTCGCCACCGAAATCCCGCACGACAGCGGCGATCCGTTCATCATCCGTCGCGACAATCACCTGGTCGACAGAACGACAGAGCGAAGAACGCTCATAGACCCACTGGATCATCGGCTTGCCGCAAATGTCGGCAAGGGGCTTGCCTGGGAATCTGGTCGAGGCGTAACGTGCTGGAATAATAACTGTTGTACGCATATAACCACCTTGGCAACTGATTGCGAATCTCTCAGTCACCCTATGTGAATCGGCATGGGCTGTCAAGGTTCAGAAAGAAAAGAGCGTGTCGCTTCAAACATAAAGAAAAAGGGCTCGGCAATGTGCCAAGCCCTTGATCTTGTTATGGTACCCGGGACGAGAATCGAACTCGTACAGCCAAAGGCCGAGGGATTTTAAGTCCCTTGCGTCTACCAGTTCCGCCACCCGGGCAAAG
>DAOVNV010000015.1 GCA_030630015.1 Desulfuromonadales bacterium
ATGCATTATTTTGTTTTGGGGAGAAAGTCTACAGTTGGGGGTGGTTTGTTGTTTTCTCACTTTGGCCCATTTTTCGATACTTGTTCAGCCATTGTTACCTATTGCATCGTCTTCTCTTCATCAATAACGCTGTTGAAGGGTGTTTGTGTTCAACATGTGTTTGGAGACAAAGTATATTTTTTTGAATTTAGCAATATAGACATCGTTTCAATATCAATTGTAAGTTTGTTCCTGCTTGGGTTTTCGCTGTTCAATATTGCTAAGACAGTCTTTTCGATTGTAATCAATTCTAACGCTGAAGACGTTATACCGGTCCCAGATCCAAACTAAAGCCCTTGAAATATGCATTTTCTATGTTTGAAAAGGTAGCGCAAAAGGTAGCGGAAGCCATAAAAAGAGCATAAAAAAGGCACCTAGAAATCATATCTAAGTGCCTGTTTTTATTGTGGAGCCGTTGATCCGAATCGAACGGACGACCTGCTCATTACGAGTGAGCTGCTCTACCAGCTGAGCTACAACGGCAATTGTTCCAACGGGTTCACGTTTTTAGCACAAAGTGGCATCTGTTTCAATTAAATTGATGACCGGTAAAAGAAGCGATCAAACGTCCTGCTCGGAAGGGTCCTAAGCAGCTTGACCAGCAGGGCGACCACCACCAGAGAAAAGACCGTCCGTCCCCATAATATCCCTGACAGATGCCCGCCAAGAACCATCATGAGCAGTGTGTCCTGCGTACGTTAGAATGCTATTTTGGCGTATTGAGAAGTCGAAGATACTCGCCGTGCCTCCTCCAGGGTGTTGATGCCTTTGGCCTGCAGCAGAGGAATCAGTTTCATGAGAATCTCTGCGGTGACAATAGCATCGCCCAAGGCCGTGTGACGGCCGACGATTGTCACGTTCATTTTTTCCGCGATTTCGTCCAGCGAGTGGGTGCCCCAGGTCGGGTGGACGATTGAGGACAACAGCAGGGTGTCCAGCACCGGATGGTCGAAACGGACGCCGGCCCGGGCCTGCTTGAGTTGCAGGAACTTCATGTCGAACGCAGCATTGTGAGCGACCAGGATTGCGCCCTCGGCAAATTTGTGGAAGCCCGGCAGAACCTTTTCGATCGTGGGCTGACCTTTAAGCAATTCGGGGTCAATGCCATGAATCTCCACGGATGAAGCAGGGACTGAGCGCAACGGGTCGACCAACTGGTCGATGATTTCGTTGTGCAACAGGCGCCCACGGACGATCCGGATGGCGCCGATCTGGATGATCTCATCTCCTTCAGATGGGAACAGTCCTGTCGTTTCGGTGTCAAAGACGACGTAGGTACACTCTCGCAATGGCTGCTTGCCGGTCTTGGCGCCGATTTCCTGGTGAAACAAGTCGAATTCATAGTTGACTGGTCTCGCCTCCGGCTGATCGGAGATGTGCAGATGCATTTCTTCGTGTGAAGCCGGCAGCAGAATTTCGGCTCCATGACAAGCCTGGCCTTTTCCGCATTTGAGGTGAATGCTGCCACCCTGCTGGACGACAAGATCCCGAAGACTCATTACCTGCCCTTTACGATCTGTTATGAGCGGGGCCTTTTCCCAGTCAGCAATGAGATGCTCCGGCATTTCCGAGGGGGTCCAATCGAGATTGATGGCCGCCTGGTTCAGGGCGGCTTTGTTGATATTCACGACCAGAGATGTGATGTCCTCACGGATACGCAGTACCCCGGCAAGGTGGGAGATCGACTGGATAAAAGAGTAGCTGTCAATCTGCAGATGCAACCCGGAATCGGTCTGGCCTGAAACGTCGATCGAATAATGCTCCCGGAGTGATTTTTGAAGAACCTGGTGCAAATCCTCGGCGAGAACGTCTTCCATCTTGCCTAAATCCTGCTGATGAAGGGCATATTCCTCGCGAGCCTGGATCAATTGTTGTTGCAACTCCAGCGATGCGCTATCAATATGTTTTCTATGCATGCCCAATTGCTCCGGATCAAGGTTGGGCGTCTGGAGAATGGTTAGGATGGATTGGCGGATCTGGTCCAGCGTTTTCTGCATGTTGTCGGTCAGGGACTGGATCAACAGGTCGAGACGGCTGTTAGATTCGATTTGCTGGGTCATGTCCTCGAGGCTTAGCACAAAGCCGGTCATCTCGTTGCGATCCTGCTGGTGCTTGAACACGGGAGTCATGCTGACTCTCAGGCAGGTGCCGTCGCGCAAGGTCGTCATAAAGGCGGAAATCGGCATTCTCTGCCCTTTGTTGACCGCTTGCTGCAGCCATTCCAGTGCATTGACAATCGAATCCCTGGCCAGTACGCCAAAAACCGACCGGCCCAGACCGACCCAGGCCCCCTGCGGTCCATTTGTCGAGGCCTCGCCATCTGATTGCAGCAACCGTTGTGCTTGAGGATTATAAAGCAGTATCTGCCCAGCGATGTTGCAGACCAGAACCCCACTTGGGAGTTCGGCCATCAGGGCCGCCAGGCGGTTCCTCTCCTCGTGCAGTTCATTCTTGGCTACACGTATCTGTTCATTCACCTCGGTTTGCAGTTTCTGGTAGGCTTCGGCCGAGTCATTGATGACTTCCGTCAGGTAGACCATTTCCCTGGCGCCTGTCGGGACAATGCGATATGCGGGATTAACGGTTGTGATCAGGCGGGCTTTTTCGGCAAGCAGGAGGACAGGAATAACGTAATAACGAAACAGCAGACTGACCAGTGAACCCAGGATCATCACGAGAGCCAGAGCGCCCAGGACAGGAAAGGGGATCAACTTGTTGAACAGACCCCGGACCATTGTCTGTTCGTCCGGATTCAGGCTGAACCATGACCCTGCGAAACTGCCGAGCAGAACAGCGAATATAATCGCAATGATTGTGAACAGGAAAGTCCAGTACTTAAGGGCCGGCCTCATGAATTCTCTCTCTGAACCGATTGTATCAGGCAGTTACAATACAAAAGAAACTTCGCAACTATTCAGCATCTCAGTGAGGGCATGTGGTTTACAGCCATTGCCTGCGTCCAATGTTGTCACTTAACTTCCCGCAAGCAACAGCTATAGACCACATGCTGTGCGGTTAGTCAGACAGCTGAATAGTTACGAAACTTCAAAATTACATTTTATGCGAGTTAGAGCATTTCGTCCATACTTAAGGTGATTTTGTCCTTTCAAATTCCCGGTTCATTTTTGAAAAACCTGTGCATCGTGGTACGGATTTCGTCTCTGACCCGACGATAGGCCGCCATAATCTCTTCTTCTGTCCCCTGAACTCTCGGAGGGTCGTCAAAAGGCATGTGTAGCCGTTTTACGCCGCCGAAAAAAGCCGGACACTTTTCATCAGCATTACTACATAAGGAGATTACGTAGTCAAAGTCCTGCCCAACATATAGGTCGAGGTGATCGGAAGAGTTGCCGCTGATGTCGATGCCAATCTCAGCCATAACCTGCACTGCCTTGGGGTTTAACCCGTGCGGTTCTGTCCCGGCCGAGAAAGCTTCGGCACGATCGTGAAAATCATGGTTGATGATCGCATCTGCCATCTGACTGCGGCAGGAGTTGCCGGTGCAGAGAAATAAAACTCGCTTCGGTTTGCGCATGCTGCAGGCCCCTATTTGAAAGGATATGCGGTTGATATGACTTGTCAAATGTTCACTGCTTGTTTGCCACGGCAACTGTGATACCCTAATTCTACTTCAAGATGGGAGGAGAAAATAGATGGAATACCCCATGATCCACACTTGCATCCGGGTGCTGAATCTCGAGAAGTCGGAACAGTTTTACCAGCAGGCTTTCGGCTACGAGATCTCACGCAAGAAGGATTTTCCCGACGACCGGTTCACGCTGAGTTACCTGCGGGCACCAGGGCACGCCTTTGAACTGGAACTGACCTATAATTATGACCAGGAAAAACCGTACGAACTTGGTGACGGTTATTCCCACCTTGCCGTCGGCGTTGCAGATCTGGAAGCGTCCCACATGAGCCACCAGGAGAAGGGTCTGAACCCCAAGCCGCTCAAGGCGTTGGCCGGCGGAAAACCGAAATTTTATTTTGTTTCCGATCCGGATGGTTACTTGGTCGAGGTGGTCCGGATTTGAGTTAATTTTCGTATTTGTAGCCGACACCGTAGACTGAATGGACCAGCTCCCGGTCAGGCTGGGCCTGGGCGATTTTCTTGCGAAGCTTCTTGATGTGACTGTCGATAGTCCGATAGCTGACAGTCCTCTGGTCAGGATAAATCTGGTTCATGACCTGGTCGCGTGAGTAGATCCTGCCCGGTGTTGATGCCAGTAGATAAAGCAACTGGAATTCAACGGCGGTTAGATCAAGATCATGGCCGTCCAGCGTAGCCTTGTAGCTGTCCTTGTCAAGCAACAGCCCCCTCATCTGCTCTGATAATGGCCCGGATGTTCTGCGCAACACCGCCTTGACTCGAGCCACCACTTCCCTCGGGCTGAAAGGCTTGCAGATGTAGTCATCCGCACCAAATTCCAGGCCCAACAGGCGATCAATCTCCTCGATGCGTGCCGTCACCATGATGATCGGTACATTGGAAAAATGACGGATTCCCTTGCAGATCTCCATCCCGTTTTTGCCTGGCAGCATCAGGTCCAGCAGGATCAGGTCCGGAGTCTGACTATGGACCAGGGGAATGACGTCGAGCCCATTGTGCAGACAAAAAACCTCAAAACCTGCTTGCTGTAGATAGTCCCTGAGTAACGCCGCCAGTCTCAATTCATCTTCAACGATTAGGATGTGCCGCTTCATGAGGGCTGACCTGTTGATTTGACTAGCGGAAACTCAATTGCCAGCGCAAGTCCTCCGTGGGGGGACGTCTGGGCGCTGATTCTGCCGTCATGGGCTTCGACGATATTCTTGCAGATTGACAGGCCGAGACCGGCGCCGCCTGCAGCGCGATTGCGAGAGAATTCCGCACGGAAAAGCCTGTCGAAAAGCCTGGGCAAGTCATCTTTGGGGACGCCCGGAGAGGAATCCTGGAAGTGAACAGTCAAAATGTCGTGACCTTGGTCTGCCCGGATCTCCAGTTCACCTCCGGCATCGGTGTAGCGCAAACTGTTTTCCAGGAGGTTGGTAAACAGTTGCAGAAGGCGTTCCTGGTCGGCAAACAGGCAGACGCTCTCCATACCTGAAAAGTCGCTTTTAAGAGACAGTCCTCTTTCCAGGAATCTCGACTCGAAGGGTTTAATTGCCTTTTGCAAAATTTCAACGACATTGGTGTCGGCTTTCTTATAGGTCAATGCTCCCAGGTCGGATAGAGACAGCTCGTAAAGGTCATTAACCAGTCGCGTAAGATGCATCACTTCATCGTGCAGCGTATCGAGTGTGTGCGGGGTTATATCCCGAACCTTGTCCTGCAGAGCCTCGATCTCGCCACGCAGGACGGCCAGGGGAGTTCTTAATTCATGTGAGATGTCTGCTGTCCACTGCCTGCGGGCACGTTCGTTTTGTTCGAGAGTTGTCGCAAGTACGTTGAAATCGCCTGAAAGTTGCCCCAATTCGTCAGACCTGATGATTTTTGTTCGGGTTCCATATCTGCCGGCGGCCAGATCCCGGGTGGCTGATGTTAAGGATCTGATTGGCTTGACCATACGGTTTGCCAAGGGCAGGGTAGCCAGGGCCGCCACCACCAGCATCCCGGCCGCGATGAGAATAAAAGACAGTTTCTGACGTTTGACAAACTCCAGTTGATGGATATCGGAAAGTTGTATCTGTGGAGCCAGTCCAAGATAGCCGATCACAGTATCCTGGTTGTTGAGTTCTTCTATTTCGGCAGAGTCGATGAACTTGGGAAGACCGAAGATCAGGTTGTTTTCTGTGTCAAACAGCAGAACCCGCATTTCGAACAGGCGTTCCTTCTCAGGCGAGAGACCATGCTGCGGCGGAAATTTGCCGTCCCTGTATTGTTTGCCAAGACGTTCAATAAATTCAGGGTCCGCCTGTTGCCCTGGGAATGTTGATGCCAGAATTTTCAGCCAGGCCACAGGGTTGTCTCTTAAAAAGTCCCAACTGCCTTGCTCCGAATAAGTTTCTTCCAGGGTGTTGCTTAGAAGCTCCAGGCGCGGCTTCTCGACCGAGTTCACGTAACGCAAAAAACCGCGATCGAAGCTCCATTGGCCGAACAGATGCATGCAGATGACCACGATGCAGATGCCGCCAAGCATGGCGAATGTAAGCTTGTACTTGATGCTGAACTGCATGAGTTCCCCCGAAAGAATAAATTACTTCTATTTTCCTATCATAATCGATTTATCGAAAACCAGCAGATTCATCTCATCTGAAGCTATTTCCTCATTTCTTCCATATTTGCCTTTGGTTGCTTGCGAGTTCAGGTCTTATGCAGCAATTGCTAGGAATTGTGACCGTAGCTTGCAGACATTTTGATCGCGTTGTGGCAGAATATAAGTCAAAAGCTTGTTTGGTTTATTCCCGCGCTTAGTCGCTGATCCAGGCGATTGCCATTTATTTATACAAGCAGGATGAGTAGATGTTCTTACCTATGTCCCATGACGGAGCAGGGTTGAAGCTGACGGGAATCCGTCAGGGTTTGTTTATCTTGCTGCTTGCCAGCTTTCTGCTACTCTCAGCTTGTATGCCTGAAGCGCACAAAGCGGATCCTCCGCTCGATATTCCTGAATATTTTTCCATATCTGGCCCCGAACCCCTGTCGGATCAATGGTGGCTCTCCTTTAATGACAAGTCTCTGGATAGTCTGATGATGCAGGCATTGTCGGGCAGCTTGACGGTTCGCCAAGCTTGGGATCGACTTGAGCAGGTTGCAGCACTTGGTAAAAAAGCTGGTGCGGGCCTGTCCCCCAAACTGGATGCTAATGGTTCACTCAGCCGAGCCTGGACGGACGGGGACAGCGGGAGTTCCCGAAGCGATAATCACAGCCTGGGACTGGTCGCTGGCTATGAGCTGGACTTCTGGGGCAGGGTGCGCTCAAGCCGGGACGCTGCCAGGTTCGACCTTTTGGCGAGCCGGGAAGATCTTCAGACGACGGCCTTGACCCTGACTTCGCAGGTGGCCGAAGCTTGGTATCAACTGGTTGAACAGCGTAGCCAGCTCAACCTGCTGTCTGATCAGCGGACGGTCAATGAGGCAATTCTCGTATTGATAACGACTCAGTTTCGTGCCGGTAAAACAGGGCTTGCCGATGTTCTGCAGCAAAAGCAACTGCTGGAAGCAAACCGTGGCGAGAATGCACTGGCTGAGGCGCGAGTCCGGAGTCTGGAAATCCAGTTGGCAATACTACTGGGGGTCTCCCCCGGCGAGTTTTCTTCCCCGGTGTCCTTCGGTCTGCCTACACTGTCGCAGTTGCCGGCTGTCGGACTGCCTGCTGAATTGCTGAAACGTCGCCCGGATATCCGCAGAGCCTTTTATCAGGTGCAGGCGGCTGATTCCCGGGTCGCTTCTGCGGTTGCGGATCGTTTCCCCAAGATCAGCCTTTCCGCAGGTTTGAGTACGCAGGGCGGGTCGACACAAGAGCTTTTTGATAACTGGCTGGCAACTCTGGCCGCGAATCTGGTCGGGCCGATTATAGACGGCGGCCAGCGGCGTGCCGAGGTGGATCGTACGCGGGCTGCTGCTGCAGAGCAGCTGAACCGTTATGGACAAGTGATTCTCGAGGCATTGGGTGAGGTTGAGGATGCCTTGAGTCGGGAACAACAGCAGAAAAAACTGGTTGAAAGCCTGGACCAGCAGCTGCATCTGGCCGAACTGGCGACCGGGCAGGTCCGGCAGCGTTACCTGAAGGGGGCCGAAAACTATCAGCGCGTGCTGACAGCGTTGTTGTCGCACCAGAGTCTGCAACGCAGCCGCTTGAATGCAGCCCGTGAGCTTATCCAGAGTCGGATCAACCTTTACCGTGCCCTGGCGGGCAGTTTCAAACTGGAACCGTTCATGTTGGATAGAACGAGTCCTGTGCCGGCTGATAATAAATCTGCTGCCGCCAACATGTAGAAAACTTCTGATCTGTTCAGGTCTGCCTGGATGCGGGTGACTTGCACAACCTTGATAGCTCGCCTGGCGGGCGTAACCGAGGAATGAATATGGCAAAGGAACAACAGCCTTCCAGCAGTACCCAGACCGGTCATCCCGAAACACTGCGCCGACCCCTGGCCGGGCGTTTGCTGAGTGCTTTTCTGACGATACTCGTTATTGCTGTCGGTGTTGCTGTTGCTGTCTGGATGCTTAAAACAAGTCCACAAGCCAAACCGCAGCCTAAGGCCAGAAGCGCTGCCCTGGTCAAGGTCCAGGAGATCGTCTATGAGCCCCACGCGATTATCGTTTCCGCAATGGGGACTGTCGGTCCGGCACGTGAGATCGCTCTGAAAGCCCAGGTCGGCGGCAGAATTCTCGAGCTGAGCGAACAGTTCGTACCGGGGGGGCTGTTTCGCACAGGTCAACCCCTGCTGCAGATCGAGGCGACCGACTATGAGTTGACAATCCTTGAGTTGACAAGCGCTGTTGCCAGAGCCGAAGCTGACTTGCAACTTGAACAAGGCAATCAACTCGTCGCTCAGCGGGAGTACGAACTGCTCGGTGAGACGGTCAGTGATGAAGAAAAAGTGCTGATGCTCAGGGAGCCGCAGCGACTGAACCTGCAAGCCTCTCTCGATGCAGCTAGGGCCAAGCTCGCCCAGGCACAGTTGAACCTGACACGGACCCGTGTCAAAACCCCTTTCAATGCTGTTGTGTTGTCCAGAGAAGTGAACATCGGTGCACAAGTTAACGAGGCAACTCCCCTGGCGACACTGGTCGGAACGGATGAATACTGGATCGAAGTTGCCGTTCCGGTCAACCAACTGCAGTGGATCAGGGTGCCCTCCAGGGGTGCTGTGCAGGGTTCGATGGTGAGAATTTATGACCAGGCCGCCTGGGGGGATGGTGTCTCACAGACTGGTCGGGTCGTTCGTCTTGCCGCAGACCTGGAAGAACAGGGCCGCATGGCCCGACTGCTTGTCAGCATCATGGATCCGCTCGGGCTCGAGACCGGCAATGCGGATCAGCCGCGTCTGTTACTTGGTTCTTTCGTACGCGTTGAGATCGAAGGGATGAAGCTGCCTTCGGTGCTAGCTGTTGATCGCAGACATGTTCATGACGGCAACAGTCTGTGGTTTATGAATGATGAGGATAAACTCGAGATACGTTCGGTTGACATCGTCTATCGTGGGCGCGACCGGGTGCTGGTTTCCAGCGGCGTTGATCCGGGTGAACGCATGGTCGTTTCCGACCTGGCGGCAGCCGTGCCGGGGATGACTCTGCGTCTTCAGGGAGCCGTGGGCGGCAAGCCCGGTCGGTCCGGTCAAGTGCAGGAGTCCGGTGATGCCGCTCCGCAGGGGGAACGCAGCGAATGAGTGATCGAACCCCTGAACCCCGGCAGCGGGGGGCCATCGCATGGATGGTGGGCAATCGGGTAACGCCCAACCTGCTGATGCTCTTCCTGATCCTGGGCGGGCTGTTCATGAGTACCCGCATCAAGCAGGAGGTCTTTCCCGCTTTTGACCTGGATGTCGTCAGCGTGCGGGTTGCCTATCCCGGAGCGAGTCCCGAGGAGGTCGAACAGGGGATCGTCCTCGCAATCGAAGAAGCCGTCTCCGGTATCGACGGTCTCAAGGAAATGACGGCAACCGCCTCTGAGGGTGTGGCCACTATCTATGCCGAACTTCTCAAGGATGCTGATCAGCAGAAGGCCTATCAGGATATAAAGCAAGAAGTTGATAGGATTACAACCTTTCCTGAGGATTCTGAAGAACCTGTCGTATCCCTGGCGACCTCGCGGCGCCGGGTCCTGAGCCTGGAACTGTTCGGTGACGTCCCCGAGCGGGAACTGCGTGAGGTGGTGGAACAGACCCGCGACCGTTTGTTGCAGAACCCGCAAATTACCCAGGCTGATCTGATCGGCGGCCGCGATCATGAAGTTCTGGTCGATGTGCCGCTGGAAAACCTGCGCGCCCATGGCTTGACCCTCGCTGAAGTCGCCCGCATTGTTCAGTCTGCTTCTGTGGAACTGCCTGGCGGCAAGCTCGAAACCTCTGGTGGTGAGCTGCTTTTGAGAATGAGCGACCGCCGGGATTGGGCGGATGAGTTTGCCCGCATCCCGGTGATTACGACCGCCGCGGGAGCTGTCCTCTACCTGGAGGATATTGCCGAAGTTCGCGAAGGCTTCGAAGATAGCGACCGGGTCGGCAGCTATAACGGCAAGCGGAGTATGGGCCTGTCGATTTACCGGGTCGGAGACCAGACCCCGATAGGCGTTTCCGAGGCGGTTAGCGCTGCCATGGCGGAGATCGAGCCGGACCTGCCGGCCGGCATCGACTGGTCAATCAACAACGATCGTTCTAAAGTTTTTCAGCAGCGGCTTGAAATGCTGCTGAAAAACGCTGCTCTCGGTCTGCTGCTGGTGCTGGTGGTCCTGGGCCTGTTCCTGGAGTTCAAACTGGCGTTCTGGGTCACCATGGGCATCCCGATCTCGTTCCTTGGCGGGTTGCTGTTCCTGCCGGGTGCTGACGTCTCGATCAATATGATCTCCATGTTCGCCTTCATTATCGCACTGGGCATCGTGGTTGACGACGCTGTTATCGCGGGAGAAAATATCTACGAGTACCGGCAGAGGGGCATGAACTTCAGCAAGGCGGCCATCCTGGGCGCCCGCGATGTTGCCGTGCCGATCACTTTCAGTATCCTGACCAATATCGCTGCATTTCTGCCTCTCGCTTTTGTTCCCGGTACTATGGGGAAAATCTTCAGGGTTGTCCCAATGGTTGTGGTGACCGTGTTCCTGATCTCCTGGCTTGAGTCGCTGCTGATCCTGCCGTCCCACCTGGCTCATACCAGGAGCCAGCCGCTGAGCGGCCTGACCGCGACCCTGCATGGCTGGCAGCAGGCCTTTAGTCGTCAGGTGGTCCGCTTTATTGACAGAGTCTATGGTCCCTTTCTCGATCGTTGTCTACGCTGGCGGGGCCTGACTGTTGCCATTGGAGTAACGATTCTGTGCCTGATTGGCGGCTACGTCCTCAGTGGGCGCATCAGCATGATTTTGATGCCCAGGGTTGAATCCGATCTGGCCGTGGTGACGGCTGTGTTGCCATATGGCAGCCCTTCTTCCCGGGTTGCAGAGGTCCAGGACCGGTTGGTGACGTCAATTAAACAGGTGGGAAAAGAGCATGACGGAGAGGCTTTACTGAAAGGGGTCTTTTCTCTGATCGACGAAAACAAAGTTGAAGTGACCGCTTATCTGGAGGCTCCGGACATCCGTCCGCTCTCAACCCGCGATGTGACCCTTTTATGGCGGGAGCAGGTCGGGCAGATCCCCGGGCTGCAGTCGCTGCGTTTCGAATCCGACCGTGGCGGTCCAGGTCGCGGTGCGGCTCTGTCTGTCGAACTGAGTCACCGCGATATCGAAGTGCTCGACCGGGCCAGTGCCGCCCTTGGTGAACAACTTGCCCAGTTTCCCAAGGTTACGGATGTTGATGACGGCTACACTCCTGGCAAGCAGCAACTTGATTTCAGAATGACTCCGGAAGGGGAAAGCCTCGGCTTGACGGCCAGCGAGGTTGCACGTCAGGTGCGTAACGCTTTTCAGGGGGTTATTGCGCTACGGCAGCAGCGTGGCAGCAACGAGTTGACCGTCCGGGTGCGGCTGCCGGAGCGTCAGCGGCTCAGCGAACACGATGTGGACACCCTGCTGATCAGTACGCCGGCCGGTCGTTTCGTGCCATTGTTGCAGGTTGCCGAGATCAAGCGCGGCCGCGCTTACACGTCGATCAGCCGACGTGAGGGGCGCCGCACGGTCACTGTCACCGGCAATGTTGATCCGATCGGCGAGACTGGCAAGGTCATGACTGCGCTCAACAAGAATGTTCTTCCAAAACTGGCAGCCGACTATCCTGGACTCAGTGTCGGCTACCAGGGCCGCCAGGCCGATCAGAAAGAGAGCCTGCAGGGACTGTTCGGCGGCTTTGTCATGGCACTATTGCTGATCTATTTCCTGTTGGCGATTCCGTTCCGCAGTTATGTGCAGCCGCTGATTGTACTGGTGGCCATTCCATTCGGGATCGTGGGCGCGGTCATCGGGCACATCATCATGGGCTACAATCTGAGCCTGGTCAGCATGTTGGGGTTGGTGGCCCTGTCGGGGGTTGTCGTCAACGACTCTCTGATACTGATCGATTTCGCCAACCGGCGGATTCGTGACGGAGATTCCCCTCTTGAGGCAATCCGTGCCGCCGGACTGCGTCGTTTTCGCCCGATCCTCCTGACCACCCTGACCACTTTCGGCGGATTGATGCCGATGATCCTGGAAACCTCGCGCCAGGCGCGCTTCCTGATTCCCATGGCGATTTCCCTGGGATATGGCATCCTGTTCGCGACCCTGATCACCCTTGTGCTGGTACCGAGCCTCTATCTGCTGATTGAAGATTTTTTAGGTATGTTTAAGCGAAGTTGCGCCCCACCGAGTCATATTGAATGAGATCTTCCCGATGACATGACTGAATCATGCCGGAAGAACCGGCCATTTGTTTGAGACGATCAGCGTTGCTGCTCTTGATTTTATCGTGGAGGGATCGTTGCTTGCAGTATTCGAAATTAATGTCGCAACGGAAGTTTCGGTGTGCGGAAGGGTGACTTGAAAAGCGCCCGTTGACTGCGGATTGAAATATGCAGATCAATCATCGGCTGATGCTTCTTGTCCAGTGATAGGCCCACCTCAGCTAAACCCCACCCGGACGGGATCTGTTTTATATCGTTAAAAAAGAAGCTTCTGACCAAGCTTTTTAAGGTTTGTAAGATGGCAGTCATCAGTTGGTGTATGGAATTCATCAGTTGGTGTATGGAATTCATTAGACAGCCTCGTAGCGATCTTTTTTCCGCCTAAGTCTGTTAGAGTGGTGCGTGTTCGGGTTTAAATTTATCAATATGGTAAAAGTGCATGATCAGGCTGTCAATAGCCAAAATTTATAAAATGCTGTTATTAAAGAGGAAAAATAGGTAACTTGTAGGAAATACAGCTGAAAATCATCAGATGTTGAAAAATAATGAATGTAAAAAAATACCGTCTATTGTTTATGAGACAGTGTTCTCAAGTTTTTGAGGTTTTTCGGTTGAAATGATCCCTTTTGTACAGCGGCTGTCATTGCCCAATTTCATTGGTGGTTCTTTGGTCAAGACCGACAGGCTCCTAGAAGTTGTTCCATAATCGCCAGGGCCGCCCGCCGCCCATCCGCCGCCGCCGTGACGACCAGGTCGGCGCCACGGTTGCAGTCACCGCCAGCGTAAACATTCGGATGTGAAGTAAGACCGCTTTCCGGGTCGACAACAACTTCCCCCCATTGGCCAAGTTTAATGCCGGAATCCGAGAGCCAGTTCAATCCTTCAACGTCGAAACCAAGGGCCATAATAACCACATCGGCCGGGACGCAATGTTCGCTGCCCGGGATCTCCTCGACACGCTGGCGGCCATTTGGCTCCGGTGCCCCAAGCCTGGTGTGGACCATATCGATTCCGGCCAGGTGACCGGTGTCGCTTATGACAAACTTTTGGGGTGCCTCGGTAAAAAGAAACTCAACACCTTCTTCAACCGCATTCAGGTATTCCTTACGGCTGCCGGGCATGTTGGCTTCATCGCGCCGGTAAAGACAGGTGACTGTCTCCGCTCCTTCACGGACAGCTGTTCTGACGCAGTCCATTGCCGTGTCGCCACCACCGATTACCACAACTCGTTTGCCGAGAACGCCGAAACGCTCCATCCATGATTTCTCAGACAGTTGGCGCTGCACATTGGTCAGGTATTCCATTGCCAGGAAAACCTGTGGAAGTTGCTGACTTGGAATATCTGATAGTTTGCCGTCGGTTGCACCCAGTCCGAGAAAAACCGCGTCGAACTGATCGATAAGTGACTCCAGTGGTTGTTCGTGGCCGATCTCCGCACCGAGATGAAGCTTCAGGCCGGCCTTGCAGAGCATATCAAAGCGACGTACAACTGACTGCTTGTCAAGTTTGAACCCTGGAATCCCGTAAGCCAGGAGTCCGCCCGGTTGGTCCGCGCGTTCGAACATTTCAACCTGAATGCCGGCACGCAGGAGAAAGTGGGCGCAGCTCATGCCCGCAGGCCCAGAGCCGATGATGGCGACAGCTTTGCCACGGTTAAGTTCAGGAAAATCAAGGGTCAGGCCTGCTTCAAGAGCCAGGTCGGTAATTGATGCCTCAATCGGACCTATGGTAATCGCTCCATAGCCGTCAGCCAGAGTACAGGCACCTTCACAGAGCAGATTGTGTGGACAAACCCTTCCCAGGATCTCGGGGAAAGGCGAGGTTTCATTAGAGAGCCTGAAAGCTTTTTCAAGGTCTTTCTCCGCAATCGCTTCGAGCCATTGTGGAATAAAGTTCTGTAGAGGGCAGCCGATTGTGGTGCAAAAAGGATCGCCGCATTGAACGCAGCGCTCCGCCTGCCGCGCAACCTTGCGATCATTATAAAACCTGTAAATTTCTTCAAAGTTATGGATGCGCTTGCTGACATCCTCCTTGAGAAGGTCTTCCCTGGCTCTTTCAATAAAGTTTTGCATATCTTGTCCTAGTCACTTCAGGATTGGTTTATAAAAGCTTTTTCGCACTTCTCGCCTCTCGCCTCTCGCCTCTGTCTCAGTTGCCTTCCTTCGGGTTGAGGGGCGATCTCATGTCTTTCGGTGTAACCATCCAAAAATACGCCAGTTCTTCACGGAAATTTTCGAGAATGAACAGGGCCTTCGGGCTGCCCGTGCGGTCATGGTAGCTGGTCAGGATTTTCCTGAGATAGAGCTTGCCTTCGTTGTCGTCATCAACATCGATACGACGGGCCTCAACCAGTTCACCGTTGAGATTGTCAATAAAAGTTTTGTTGCGGTCATAGATGAAAGCGGCTCCGCCGGTCATGCCCGCACCAAAGTTGATGCCGGTCTCACCGAGGATAACCACTGTCCCTCCGGTCATATATTCACAGGCATGATCGCCAACACCTTCTACAGCTGACAGCGCTCCTGAATTTCTAACAGCAAAGCGCTCACCGGCCGTGCCGGCGGCAAACAGCTTGCCTCCGGTGGCTCCGTAGAGACAGGTGTTGCCAACCGCGGCGGCTCCTTCCTGGTAAACTTTTGGTGTGATGATGATGCGGCCGGCATTCATGCCTTTGCCGACATAATCGTTGGCGACGCCTGTAAGAAAAATGCTTACGCCATGAGTGAGGAACGCACCCAGGGACTGCCCTGCAACGCCGGTTAGTTTAAGAGTGACTGCATCTTTCGGCAGCCCTGCATCTCCATAATACCTGGCAATTTCACCACTGATCATAGCCCCGACAGAGCGGTTGAGATTGCAGATCTCCTGCTCGATGACTATCTCCTCCTGGGGATTCCTGATCGCCGGTAAAACCCTGGCGAGGATGTTCTTCTCGTACTCGTTCTTGTCAAACGGTTCATTGTTTTTCGAACACAGGTTGGGGCCTTCGATATAGCCGAGAACTTTCGAGAAGTCGAAGTCTTTCGCCCGGACCGTGTCAACCACCTGTAACAGGTCGGTACGGCCGATCACCTCCTGCAGGCTGTGGAAGCCGAGTTGGGCGAGAATTTCTCTGACATCTTCGGCGACATTGCGCAGGTAACTGACCACCTTTTCGACGGTGCCGACATAATGTGCCCGCAGCATTTTATCCTGGGTGGCGACACCGACTGTACAGCGGTTCAGATGACAGACCCTCAAAAGTTTGCAGCCAAGCATGACCAGCAGTGTTGTGCCGAAACCGTAATACTCGGCTCCGAGCATTGCCGCCTTGACAATGTCCGCACCGACTTTCAGGCCACCATCCGTCTGTAACTGCTCGAGTTCTCCCAGGTTGTTGCCCTTGAGGCTCTGGTTCGCTTCGGCCAGCCCGAGTTCCCAGGGGTTGCCGGCAAATTTGATGGAGGTCTGGGGTGCCGCCCCGGTTCCGCCGTCGCTGCCCGAAATAATGATTTTGTCGGCATAGGCCTTTGCGACGCCTGCCGCAATGGTGCCCACCCCCTCGCTTGATACCAGTTTGACAGAAATGCGCGCCTCAGGGTTGACCTGTTTAAGGTCAAAAATCAGCTGTGCCAGGTCCTCAATCGAATAGATATCGTGATGTGGGGGAGGTGATATCAGAGTGACCCCGGGAATTGTGTAACGCAGAGAGGCAATCAGCGGTGTTACCTTGTCCCCGGGCAATTGCCCCCCCTCGCCGGGCTTTGCTCCCTGGGCGACCTTGATCTGGATTTCGTCCGCACTGCGCAGGTAAGCCGGGGTTACACCGAATCTCCCTGATGCAACTTGCTTGATCTTGCTGTTTTGCGGGCTGTTGAGCCGTTCGGGTGCTTCCCCACCCTCGCCGCTGTTTGATGCGCCGCCGAGAATGTTCATCGCTTCAGCGAGTGCTTCGTGCGCCTCGGGAGAAATTGAACCCAGCGACATGGCTGCGGAGTCGAAACGGCAGGTGATCTCCTCAACTGGCTCGACTTCATCGATGGGGATGGGCGAGTTGGGGCTGTTCCAAGTGAAAAAATCACGAATGAAGCGCTGTCCGCGGCCGGCTATCATGTCTCTGAATGCCAGATAATCTTCTCGAGTAAGAGTTTTTGCGAATTGATGCAGGCTGGTGACGATTCTCGAGTGAAAGTCATGATACTCGCCGCCTGGATTGTCCCTGGTTGCGCTGCCTATGGCCAGCGGGTAGATCGGCTTCATGTGATTTTTTCTGAAAACCTGGTCGTGTGAGCGGCGGAGGCGTTCTTCTATTTGGGTGTAATCCAACCCTGGCAATAAGGGGGGGGAGGCCGGGAAGCAGTCTTCTACCACCTTTTGGGAAAGACCGATGATATCGAACAGGGCTGCATTGCGATAGCTGGAGACGGTACTGATGCCCATTTTGGACATGACCTTGAGAATGCCCATGGTGAGAGCTTCGTAGAGATTTTTGAGTGCCAGTCGGGTGTCGCGTGCTGTCATCTTGAGGTTCTGGCACATTTGCAGGCCGGTTGCGTAGAGCAGCCAGGGATAGATCGCTACAGCGCCATATCCAAGCAGGACGCTGGCCTGGTGAGGGTCGACGACTTCTCCGGTCACTGCGATCAGCGAAACCAAGTGGCGGAGTTTTTCCCTGAAAAGTCTCTGGTTCAGATAGCCGACAGCCATTGCCATCGGTATCAGCCTGGTGTCCTGGTCAAGAACCCGGTCATCAAGGACGACTATCCGCACCTGGTCGTTGCGCACGGCATCAATAACCTGATCCCCCAGTGTTGTCAGGCTCGCCTCCAGACCGTTGCAGAAGCCTGTTGTGAAGATCACATGCTTGTAACAGGCTTCGAAGCGTGGTTTGTCAGGGTTGCCAAACGAGAGCAGGGCATCAAAAATGTCGTGGGAAAGGATGGGTGAAATGTTTTTCAGGCGGCTGCCACGATCCGGGGCTTCAATGAGAGGATTGCCGATCCCGCCCAGCCCAATGGTTGTGGACATGACGACTTTTTCCCGATAAGGGTCTATGGGCGGGTTGGTGACCTGGGCAAACTTTTGCCGGAAAAAATCTGTAAAATTGCGCTGCACATCGGAAAAAGCTGCCAACGGTGTATCGTCGCCCATGGAGCCGGTTGGTTCGCGTCCTTCCCGCAGCATCGGTTTGATGGTGTATTCGACGGTTTCATGTGTAACCCTGTAATATTGCAGAATCTGATCAAGGTCATCGTAGCGGTAGTCGTCCAGATCATCGAACTGGTGTTCGATGAATTCCATCAGGTAATAGGTGCGGCCGGTCAGCCATTCACTGTAGGGCTTCGAATTCATCAGGTACTTGTCGATATCGGCCGAGAAAAAAACCTGTCCGGTCTGAAGATCGGCAGCAATCATTTCACCACTTTGCAGACGCCCACGCTCGCGAATTTTTTCTGGGAGCGTACCCAAAACCCCATACTCGCTGGTCAGCAGCAACTTGTCATCGGTTGTAATGACATACTTGGCGGGGCGCAGTCCGTTGCGGTCGAGTACGCAGCC
>DAOVNV010000238.1 GCA_030630015.1 Desulfuromonadales bacterium
CCCTGCCGCTGCGCGAGCGGACCAGCCTGAGTGAAGCGCACATCAGGGAGCAGGTCACCGAGAAGCTGGCGTTGATGGAACTGGGGCGGGCCGAATCGAAATACCCTGCCCAACTGAGCGGCGGCATGCGCAAGCGGGTCGGACTGGCCCGGGCGTTGATGCTGGATCCGAAAGTGATCTTTTTCGATGAACCGACCACGGGCCTGGACGTCGGCAAGAGCAACGAACTGTATCGGCTGTTTTTCCACACCCAGCAACAGCTCAAGTATTCAGCGGTGTTTGTCAGTCACGACGTGCCGAAAATCTTCAAACTGGCCGACTATGTTGCCCTGCTGGACGAGGGGATCATCCAGGGGTGCATGTCTCCGGAGGCTTTCCAGCTTTCAGAACGACCGCAGATTCGCGCATTTGTAAGGGAGACCATGGGGGCACTATACTATAGTGAATTGGAGGAGAGTGGCTTGTATGAAAAAGTTCAATCTTGAAGTCGTGGTCGGCCTGTTTATGGTCGTTGGGTTCCTTTGCTTCGCCTGGCTTTCCGTCAAACTCGGCGACGTTGACCTGTTCAATAGCAAAACCTATTCGGTCACGGCCCGGTTCGGATCCATCTCGGGTCTGAAGAAAGGCGCCCTGGTCGAGATTGCCGGCGTTAGAGTTGGCAAAGTTGAAGCTATCCGGCTCGATGCCGAAACTTATGAAGCGAAAGTCCATCTATCAATCGACCGGGACGTCTCCCTGCAGGAAGATTCCATTGCGTCGATACGCACGTCGGGCATTATCGGCGACCGTTATATCGACATTTCCCCCGGCGGTGCCGATGAGTTGATCCAGACCGGCGGTCGGATCTACGACACAGAATCAGCCATCAACCTGGAACAGTTAGTCAGCAAGTATATTTTCGAAAAAGAGTAGGTCCCCTTATGAACCTTCATCCGCCTCCGGGGCTGACCCACTTCATCAGCATCCTGTTGACAATCTGCCTGCTCGGCCTGGCCCCGTCCGTCATTCTGGCACAAGATCAGCTGACGGCCCCTCCCTCCCAATCAGACCAATCCTCATTGGAGGATGATTATCTTTGGGACGATGAAGAAGAACTGATCATATTCGACCCGATCGAGCCGTTCAACCGGGCCATGTTCTGGTTCAACGACAAGCTTTATTTTTACCTGCTCAAGCCGGTGGCACGCGTATATCGCATCGTACCAGAACCGGCCAGAGAGTCGGTCAGCAAGGCATTTTCCAACCTTGGAACTCCGGTCCGCTTCGTGAATGCGACCCTGCAGCTGAAATTGAAAGAGGCCGGAACCGAACTGGGGCGCTTCGTCATCAACAGTACGATTGGCATCCTCGGCCTGTTCGACCCGGCCCGGGGAATGGGTTTGAAAAAACATGAGGAAGACTTTGGCCAAACCCTCGGCCATTATGGTGCCGGCCCGGGATTCTATCTGGTGATACCGGTCTTTGGCCCGAGCAATCTTCGCGATGGTGTTGGCAGAATTGCCGACAGCCTGGTCGACCCCATCACCTCGCCCTATTACCTTGAGTTGAAACAGCTGGAGGAAATCGGCCTGAAAACCTACGATCAGGTTAATGACCTGTCCATCGACAAGGACACTTATGAAGGCATCAAGCGCGATGCGCTTGATCCTTACCTGTTTGTGCGCAGCGCCTACATGCAGCATCGCGCTGCCAAGGTGGAGGAATAAACTGAAATGAAGCTCATGATGAAATCCGCATGGAACTTCTCTCGCGGTCTGTCGCTGCTAGGACTCTTGCTGCTGGTCATGGCTCTGCCAGCACAGGCGGCACAGGGCCCATTGTCCCAACTGGAACAATCTGTCAACCAGATTCTCGAGATACTGCGGAATGATGACGTGCAGGGTGATGAACGGCGCGAACAGCTCAGCGACCTGATTCGGCAAAGGTTCGATTTTAAAACCATGGCCCAGTACGTGCTCGGTCCACAGTGGAGGAAAACATCGCTGGCCGACAAGGATCAGTTCACGAAACTATTCTCCGATCTTCTGGAAGCCAGTTATATCGGCAAGATCGAAGCCTACACAGATGAAGAGGTCACTTTTGCTAAAGAGCAGATCGAGGGCCGCAAAGCCAAGGTTGGGACCCTGATCCTGACCGGGACAACCGAGATCCCGATCGATTATCGACTAGTCAGCAACAATGACGCATGGCTGGTCTACGATGTAATCATTGAAGGCGTCAGCCTGGTGCGGACCTACCGCGACAATTACCGGGAAATCGTCCGCAAAAAAGGGATGGCGGAATTGCTAGTGCGCATGGAAGACAAACTGGCAGAAATACGTCAGGATGACACGGCAGGATAAGAGCGTCATTTTCGCAGAAGGGTTACGACATGGATGGCATGATTACTGGCGAAGCCTGCGTACGCATGACACGGGAGCTGAGTTTTTTCCGGTTCCTGAACGACCAGGAACTGGCGGAAGTTTCCCACTATTTCCAGTGCAGGCATGTCCCGGCCGACACGGTCCTCTGGCAAGAGAACGATCCATGCGATTACCTGACATTTATCCTGGACGGCCGCTTGTTGATCAAGGTCGGCACGGAATTCGAGGGGAAAGATGTCGTGGTGGGTGTCCTCGGCAGCGGGGCCTTAAGTGGTGAAAGAGGCATACTTGACGGTTCGCCCCGCTGTTCTACCGCCGAAGCACTCGAGGATCTCGACCTGATCATGATCGACAGGGACAGCTTCAACCATATCCTCGACGAGCAGGGGGAACTGGCAATCAAGCTCCTGAAAGGGATACTCCTGTCGGTTTCCACCCGACTGGAAAATGCTCTGGATCGACTGGCCAGTGTTTTTTAAGGGTCTTCGGAATCCAGTGTTGTAAATAGAGGCACATGTCACTGACGGGTGCTCCAGATTGCGCTAGGTTCAGACACTTTAAAACATGGCCACTGGATCAAAGCCCAGTGGCCATATCTGTTCAGGCGACACTCTCCTTCGGATAGTTCTGTTTGTATTCATTGTAGTGTCTATAAACAGGGCTCTTCCGCAGAATCTGTGGTGAGTGAAACCAGTTGATTTAATGCAACTACTCAATTTAACACGCAATTACTGTCTCTCAAGAGCCCAACTATTTGACAGTCAGATTCGTTGGCGGTTATGGGGATGCGCTTTCGCTGGTTAGCGAAAATCGCATCCCCGGAACTCATTGTAATAGTAGGTGTTTGTCAAGGACACTACGCCTTCGG
>DAOVNV010000105.1 GCA_030630015.1 Desulfuromonadales bacterium
CTGTCGGACTTAACAAGAATCTACTGCAAAATCGGCTGATCGGTCCATATTCACGGTAATTTTCGACAAATAGCCCGACAACCTCCTGACATTCATCATGTTCGGCTCGATTTACAGTGTGACTTATTATGTCATAAGGGTGGAGTCAAATAGACTCAACAGGAGGTCAGTTATGTTTGAAATCATCATGTTAACGGGATTTTTGGTTGCTGCTGTCAGTCAACTTCTGCCGGAAGAAACAGAACAACCGAAGTTGGACACATACCGGGGGAAAATCAGGAGGGCAGAAAAGTCACAGAGTACGGACCCAAAACAGACCGGACAAACACGTCAACCACGGGTCCATGGAAAATATGGTGCAGTAAGGGGGGAGAATAAATTCCAGCTGCGGACATCCCGGAAGGTGGCATGAATTAACCCTGCCACAAAACACACGAGCCTACCCCAAACTGAAGGCGAGAAATTCCTCCGCAGGCAGCGGCTTGCTGTACAGATAGCCCTGCATCAGGGCGCAGTCGAGATTCAAGAGCACATCTCTCTGGCCAGGCTCCTCAACACCCTCTGCAATCACTTCGAGCCCCAGCCCCCGGGCCAGGCCGGTGATCAAAGAGACCAGAACACGGTCATCCTCGTTTTCAACGATATCTGTGATGAAAGAGCGATCTATCTTCAGACGATCGACCGGAAATCTTTTCAGGTAGGTCAGGGACGAGTAACCCGTCCCGAAATCGTCGATGGCGACCTTGATTCCGCGAATTTTCAAATCTGTCAAAATCTCAACAGTTTTGAGAGGGTCGTCCATAAAGGTATTCTCGGTAATTTCAATTTCGAGAAAATCAGGTGGCAACCCGGATGCTTTCAGAACCCTGTCAATATGATCGACCAGGGTCGGATCACGAAACTGTTTGGCCGAAACGTTGACTGCTACCTGCAGATAGCGGCCGATTTCACTTTGAAACGCGACTGCCTGGTGGCAAGCGGTTTCGAGCACCCAGGCACCAATCGGCAGGATCAAGCCATTGTCTTCAGCAACGGGAATGAACGTATTAGGGGGGATCAGTTCCCCTGCGCTGTTTTTCCAGCGCAACAAGGCCTCAAACCCCACGAGTTCGCCAGAGCCAACATTGATTTGCGGCTGGTAATGCAGCACGAACTGGTTCTCAGCCAGGGCAACCTGCAGGCCACTTTCAATGGTAAGCCGTTCCATCGCCTCAGCCTGGAGAGACTTGGAGTAGAATTCGAAGCCATTGATCCCGTACTCGACGCATCGGTCGAGGGCGGATGAAGCCATCTGAATCAGATCCCCGGCTTCGCTGCCATCGTCAGGGGTAAACGAAACCCCCATGGAAATCATCGGGAAGAACTGCTTTTCCTGGTAATCGATGCCCTGCGACAACGCCTCTTCAACAGCCCCGAATCCGCCAACGGCCCCTAAACGTTCGTCCTGCTGAAGCATGGTGCAAATCAGGCGTCCAGTACTAAGCCTTGCCAGGACATCATCATCATGAACATGCAAGGCAAGTCTTTCCGCAGACACCTTAAGGAAATCCCGACCCAGGCTTTCCCCGTGAGTATCAATAATCCGTCCCAGATTCCTGATCTCGATGGCAACCACGGCCACCCGGCCTTTCTGACCGGCAACCGCCTTCAGGATTGAGTCGAGCCGTTCCTCGAAGAGATAGCGGTTGGGCAGATTCGTATGCCGGTCGTAATTGCTCATGTAATGCAGGCTCATCTCGGCCTGATCACGCAGCCTTTCATTCTCCATGGCAACGACTGTCTGGCGAACCAGCTTGCGCCCCTGCAGAAAAATCCCTGAAAGCCCCATCAGCCAGAGGAAAGAGAGCAGGAAGATAATAGCCAAATCATAGTGTTGTGCGGTTGCCAGGGCCGGCTCCAGAGGAATGGAGACACTCAGCCCCCCCCGGATATCGCCGACTTTAAACCCTTGCGAAGCGTGGCATTTAAGACACTTCTGTTTGGTCACGAAGGGCTGCATGGTTCGCACGTAGCGCTTGCCGTCCACACTGGCAACTTCGGAGACCTCGACTGCACTGGCTTCAAATGCCCTGAGTGCTTTTTGCTCCCAATCGTCGGCCTGATTGGATGCGTTCACAACCTTGAGAGAGGTGATCTTGCTCAGGGTATTGTCCTTCTGAGCATTGAGTTCGAATGCCTGCTGGATGACGTTCGACGGGGTCATCATGGTCAGGGTTCCACCATCTGGATGGAGGATATCACGATGAGGCAGGAAAGCCAGCCTCGGGTTGGGTTGGGAGTTCTCGCCCACCCTGACGTAGATTCCACCCTTGGTAAGGGCCCAGTCCCGGTACATCATGTCGCGTTCGAGCAGGGATCGCGCCCGGGTTTGGACCGTCTCGATGGTCTGCTGCTGATTGGACCACAGGTAGACACACACCGCGGTCACCATGACGATCGTCCAGGCGGCGGCAAGCAGAAACAGTGATTGTTTTACGAAGGTTGTTTTCATATGAACTATAAGTTGTTGTACGATTTAAGCTAGGAGTCTGGCAATTCTTCAGTTAAATAACGCAGCAGGCAATTCAGGTTTATTGCCCAACATGCTTCTCGAGCTGTCGACGCACCATCACAGAGCCATCAAAGGTATTGAAAACCAGTTTGCGACCGACCTTACCACCGAGGTCACTGGCCAGAATGGGAATCCCCTGCTTTTCAAGCAGGTCCATGGCCAGTTCTATGTTCCTGTCACCAACCGCAAGCAGGCCACTCGTCTTTTCCCACATGGAGGCGCCGCCAAACACCTTTGCAACCAGGTTACTCTTGTTGCTACCGGGGGAAACTAGCATTTTTTCAATCAATTTGACAATAGCTATATTGCCATATTTAGGGGTTGGCAACCCTTCACCATTCCAGAAGGGCAAAAGAAAATGATTGATGCCCCCAAACTTTGCAGCAGAGTCCCACAGGCAGACAGAAACACAGGACCCGAGAACTGTCGTTACCAGATGAGGCTCATGATGAACAAATATTCCCCCCGGATAAAGATAGTGGTGGCGGGGTTGTTCCTGCCTCATAAAAGAGTTGGACATCAGGCTCATTCTCAGAACATTTCCACATCTTCAGAACGATCAAATAGAAACAGATTCGCGTCTTTAGCCAGGGTCTTAACCTCCCGATCGGAGCGTGGGATGGTGACTGTAAACCGGGTTCCCTGCCCAGGACTGCTGTCCATTTCCAGTCTGCCGCCAAGCAGTTCGGGCAGGGACCAACACACACTGAGCCCAAGTCCATGCCCGCGATGGGATTTGGTCATGCCGGCTTCAAGTTGCCGGAACCGGTCGAAAACCTTCTCCTGGTCAGCAGGATCAATCCCCGGGCCATTGTCGGAGATGCTGAACAAAAGTCCGTTTTCATTGGTCTGGGAAACCAGGATGTCGATCTGCCCTTCGCAGTGATTAAATTCAACGGCGTTCGCCAGCAGGTTGATGACGATCAACTCGAATTTCTGAGCATCGGTTACAAAAACAAGTTGTTCAGGAACAACCAGTTTCACTTCCAGCGTTTTTTCAACGATACGGTGAGATAATTTATCCAGGCAGGTCGTCACAACAGTATGAATATCAACAATTGCGTAAGCAGGCTCTGCTTCACCAGCCTCAAGTTCGGCCGCCATAAAGATATTCTGCAGTTGGAAATCAAGATTAAATGCTTCCGCGTATATCATCCCCAAAGATTTCTGCTGTAAATCCCTGTCGGCTTCTTGCGCGGCACACTGGCTGGCAAGGCCCATGATTGCAGACAAGGGGTTGTTGATTTCGTTCCGGATATTCGACAGGAAGTGACTTTTCAACGCCTCGGACTCCTGCAGTTTTTCATTCATTTTCTCAAGCTTCTGAGTCAGAATCTTCAGCTCATTCAAAGCATTGCGATTAAACTCGATACGTTGCCTGATCTCGTCAATCAATTCCAGATCGGTGAGTTTTTGCATCATAGCCTCTCAGTCAGTCTTGAATTCTGACCTTTGTACGTTTGAAAGCTTCATCGTATCCATCCTAAGTTATCGAATGGACACTATTTAGGCTGTCGCTGATAGAAGCGAACCACTTCTTTTGAGGAGCATGTGCCGATTCCCCGGAGCAATCAATGCTCTTCCAGAAAGGACGGTATCACCATCAACGGCCTCCTTGACATCAATCCTGCAGATACCGTTAAGACGCTTGGCAAACGCCTTGGTAAAGTGCTGAGGCATATGCTGAACGATGACCAGCCCGGGCGAATCGTAAGGTAGTCCCTGAAGGAAAATGCGTAAAGCCTCTGTCCCTCCGGTAGACGCACCGATTGCGACAATTTTTTCTGTGGTCTGAAAGCTTTCAAGATTTCTCGGACGTTCAAGGATCACATCAGCCGAATATTTTGGTTGCGGCTCGTTCACCAGACTGGCAAGTCTGCGCACCCTGGCTCGAGCAGCAGCTTTGACGGCGTCGCAGATCAGGATTCTGCTCTCCTCAAGGTATTGCTTTGCGCCAAGCTTCGGTTTGTTGATGATCTCGACGGCACCATACTGCAATGACCTCATGGTGACCTCCGCTCCCTTTTCGGTCAGACTGGAGCACATCACCACGGGGATGGGATCCTCCGCCATGATTTTTTTGAGAAACGTCAGACCATCCATGCGGGGCATTTCCACATCCAGGGTAATCACATCCGGACGTTCGCCACGAATCTTGTTCTCCGCAATAATCGGATCAGGAGCAGTCCCGATCACTTTGATCATTGCATCGGAGTTAAGAATTTCACTGAGGGCCTGACGTACAACGGCAGAATCATCAATAATCAGGACCTTGATAAGCTTGGACATAAGTGATGCATCCGTTAAAAGGCTTGATGAAACTTCTCTAAAATACGCACACAAAACGAATGACACACATCTGTGACAGCAGATGCGACAGAGGCCGATACTCGCGACAAACCCGAAGCTATACGGAATAGTCTTTTACCGGGGCTAGGCCACTATCTTGACGGTTAACACCTTCCCACCATTTCGACCGGGCTTTCTCAGACAGAAATGAATACAACCTTCGTGCCAACCTTCCGCAGCACGTCGATAACTCAACCGTTACCTGGATTCGTTGACAATGGGCACCGGCACTCACTGGATGCCTGGAAGAAGGACAGTGATGTTCGAAAGTATTAACTGTTTCTGAGGACAAACAGGAAAGGCTAATAGGGGCACCAGGGCACAATATAATGGCAATTATTCAGCAAGAAAAGAAAGGGGCAGCGACAAAAATACAGTTGTACCCACCCCCACCTGACTTTCATAACGCACACTACCGCCATGATCCTCGAGGATATTTCTGATCACCGGGACTCCGAGTCCGACTCCGAAATTCTTGGTGCTGAACATCGGTTCGAAAATCCGCTCCATCACTTCCTCGCTGATTCCGGGACCATTATCCCTGATTAATATCTCGCAACAATCGTCGGCTTTACGAGTGATAGCTTCCAAGTGAGGCTGCCCCCCATCATCTTTTTCTTCGAGAGCATGCAGCGCATTGGAAATGGTATTGATCAAGGCTCTTCTTAAACGATCCGGGTCAGCCTGGACGGTCAGGTTGGCACCCAGACTGACATCCAGCCTGACACCCTCTGGCCAGGGCATTTCATCGAGCACCGACGTCAACCACGCATTTATATCCAAAGAGACTGTTTGAAGTTCCCGGCGCTTCGAGAAATCGAGCAGTTCACTGATAATTCCATCGCAACGCTGTACGTTCCTCTCTGCCAGTTCAAGCGGCCGCTGCAAGCGTTGCAACTGATCGTGATCCATAGTCTCTCTGAGCAGATAGAGCGCGTTTGAGACGGTCCCCAAAGGGTTGCGGATTTCGTGGCTGACAGTTGCTGTCAGCTGGCCAAGCACAGCCAGGCGCTCACTCTGCACCAGTTCATCCTGAGCCTTTTCCAATTCAATGGTCCGTTGGGCAACCAACTCTTCCAGGTGCTGGCGATAACGGTGCAGTTCCTCTTCGAAAGCTTTACGCTCAGTGACATCCTGAACCATAGAAATCACTCCCACAACCTTCCCCCGGGAATCCTTCAAGGGTGTATTAACCCAATCACAGATGATCTTGCGACCATCTTTGGTCAGGTTAGCGTTCTCGCTGCGTACCAGCATGTCTCCTGCCATGTTTTGCTGCAAGAGACCTTCCGCCATCGGCCATACTTCGTCATCCAGAATCCGGCCGCGCATCGACTGCCCAAGCATTTCTTCCTGGGTAAAACCGAACATTTTTTCTGCTACAGGATTCCATAAATCGACGGTAAACCGGGACGACAGGACCATGCACCCCATCGGCATATAATCGATCAGAAGTTGCAGCCGCTCGTTGACTTCCTTCAACTGTTCCTCTGCCAATTTGCGATCAGTGATATCCCGTACCACAGCCAGGGTACGTTCTACGTCACCGATCATGGCTCGCCGCAAGGAAACTTCTGTCCAGAAGAGTTCACCGGATTTCCTGCGAGCGTACCATTCAAAGACAGCCTCACCCTGTTCATACGCCTGACGAATTCTCGCTCTGGCCTCTTTTGCTGAATAGGGACTGCTGCCAAGGCTGAGATCGTTTATTTGCTGCTGCAAGGCCTCGTCAAAAGTGTAACCGTACATCTCCAGCATCGCCCGATTGACATCTTTGATCTGTCCCGTGTGAATATCGTGAATGAAAATGGCATCACCGGTCGCATTAAAAATCTCCCGGTAATTCTGTTCACTACGGAGCAGCTCTTCGTCCAGCTCCTTCTGGCGGGTAATGTTGATCATCACGCCAAGGATACTCACCGGATTATCGTTTTCATAAACCACCCTGACCAGGTCCTTCATCCAGACAGTCCGACCATCGGCGGCAACCATCCGATACTCACACCCATGATCCCGGCCCTGCTCAACCATGAGCCGGCAATAACTGATCGTGGTCTCGCGGTCTTCGGGGTGCAGTTGGTTGGCCCAGAATTCCGGATCATTCAGCCAGGACTCCACCGGGAAACCGAGAAAATCCTCGGTCTTGCGACTGACAAACGAAAACTTCCGAGTCGCATAATTCCGCTCCCAAACGATCCCGTCAATCGAGTTGACCAGATCGCGGAAACGACTTTCACTGGCGAGGATCGAGGTTTCACGATCCTCGATATCCTGGGTCATGTCGGTGATCTTTTCAGCCAGCCGATCGATTTCCTTGTAACCGGAGGACTGGTGCCGGAAATCATAATTACCCTTGCCAATCTGTTCGACCCCTTCGCCAAGAATCGCCAGGGGGCTCAACAAACGTCGTGCGCTGCGTAGTGCAACCGTTCCTGCAAGGGCAACCCCCAACGCCATGAATGCAACCAGCAGGTTGCGCAGATTGCGTAAGGGCGCCGTCACCGTTTCCATATCCACCCCAACCCACACAGCCCAACCCGTTACAGGAAGCCGAACCGCACTTTCTATGTAAGTCAGTCCGTGGTGCTGGCCTTTGACGGTTATGTCTTTGCCGGCCAGGGCCGACTCGACTTCGGGATGAAAACTGAAGTTGATCCGCTGTATGGCCAACTCGGCATTCGAATGCGCGATGAGCATCCCGTTGCGATCTACGATGGCGAATTCAGCCTTGGCCCCTTGGGAATAGAGGAGCAGGAATTGACTGAGACGCCCCAGGCTGATGTCGCCGAGCAGGAAGCCGTCAGCGAGAGGCAAACCCAACGTAACGGCAGGTTCTCCCGTGACCGGGGACACAAAAGTGTCGCTCCAGGACGGCCTCTTCATTTCCCGCACTTTCCGAAACAGGGCGTGAGAGGAAAAATTAATCTGCTTGTAGTCCTCCCTGCGCGACGCTGCCTGGAGATCCAGACCGAGATTGACGATCTTGTAGTTGCGGTCGAGAATATATATGGATTCGAAAAATTGGGAATTTTGAACAGTCTGTTCAAGATACCTGTCGATAGCACCAGGTTTGAGGATTTGGCGGTCGGCATAGACCTTCCCGACCAGTTGCAGGTCGAGTTTCACCTCGGAGAGGAATTGTTCAGTTTCCTCGCCGATGTCACGGGCCAAAAGCTGGTTGCGCTCTTCAAGGCCTTCGAGCAACCGGTTTTCAAGAA
>DAOVNV010000231.1 GCA_030630015.1 Desulfuromonadales bacterium
GAGAAAGACAGTCACTATATTAAATTTCACCTTTCCCTGGAATATATAAATGGTTGAAAAAGATTTTTATATTGATCGATTGGTGGTTGTCGGTGTCGGCCTGATCGGCGGTTCACTGGCTCTGGCTCTCAAGGCGGCCGGTGTGGTCGGCAAGGTGGTCGGCGTCGGCCGGGGGTTGGCCAATCTCGAAACGGCTCTATCCTACGGCATCGTTGATGAAATCACCCAGGATGTTGCGGAAGGTGTTAAAGATGCCGACCTGGTCTTCCTGGCGACGCCGGTGTGCAGTCTTGGAACGGTGACCCAACAGATGATGGAGCATCTCAAGCCGGGTGCGATCCTGACCGATGGCGGCAGCGTCAAACAGGCCGTTATCGATGCGATCGATCCGCATTTGCGCGACGATGTGCATTTCGTGCCAGGTCATCCAATTGCCGGGACGGAAAACAGCGGCGCCGAGGCTGCTTTTGCCTCGCTCTACCAGGATCGTCGCTGCATCCTCACCCCAACGCCGAAAACCGATGAAGGAGCCTTGGCACTGGTCGCCCGGATGTGGGAACTCGTCGGCAGTCAGGTGGTGGTGATGGATGTCGAAAAGCACGATCGGGTTCTGGCCGCCATCAGTCATCTGCCGCACATGGTGGCCTACGCCCTGGTTAATTCAGTGGGGGCCTACGATCGTTACGGTGAGAATATTCTCGAATATTCCGCCGGCGGTTTTCGGGACTTCACCCGGATCGCCTCATCCGACCCGACCATGTGGAGCGATATCGCCCTGACCAATCGGGATGCCCTGGTGGAAATGATGGGCCAGTTCGAAACCTTTTTTGCCGAACTCAAGCAAGATGTTGCCGAAGGAGACGGTGAGCGGTTGTTCGAATTCTTCCGTCGCTCCAAACAGAGTCGGGATGAGATAATTTAAAGGCAGGCTCGGGGTTCGGGGCTCGCAGCCTCTAACGCCAATGCCTTTCGGAGTTTAGTATGACCGAATATCGTACGATAGAACCTGTCTCAGCCTTGCGCGGCGAGATCACCGTTCCCGGTGACAAGTCGATTTCGCATCGTTCCATCATGCTCGGTTCACTGGCCGAGGGGACGACCCGGGTGGAGGGTTTTTTGACCGGTGAGGACAATCTGGCGACCCTGCAGGCATTTGAAGCGATGGGTGTTTCCATCCGCAGAATCGGGGAAACTTCCCTGGAGATCGAGGGACGCGGTCTGAATGGACTGGAAGAGCCGAACAATGTCATCGATTGCGGCAACTCGGGGACCACGATGCGTCTGATGACCGGCCTGCTTGCCGGTCAGAGCTTCTTTTCGGTTTTAACCGGCGACCAGTACCTGCGGCGGCGGCCAATGAAGCGCGTGGTTGGCCCGTTGATGCAGATGGGTGCCCGCATTGCGGGTCGACACGGCGGCGAACTGGCTCCACTGGCCATCCAGGGCAGTTCGCTGCAGCCGGCAACATATAATTCCCCGGTCGCCAGCGCTCAGGTCAAATCAGCCCTGCTGCTGGCCGGTCTGTATGTTGATGGTGAAACCACGGTGCGTGAACCGCACCTGTCCCGGGATCACAGTGAACGCATGTTGAGCTGGTTCGGGGCAGATCTGCGGACTTTCGACGGCGGAGTCACCATCACCGGTCGTCCCCGCCTGCAAGGGAAAGATGTCACGATACCGGGCGACATCTCGTCGGCCGCTTTTTTCATGGTAGCCGGACTGATCACGCCAGGGTCCGAATTGCTGATCCGCAATGTCGGCATTAATCCGTCGCGTAGCGGCATTATCGACATTCTGCAGGCGATGGGCGGGCAGCTTGAACTGCTTGATCAGAAAAATCCGTCGGGTGAACCTGTGGCTGACATCCTGGTTAAATCGAGTGTGCTCAAGGGGATCGACATCGGCGGCGAACTGGTGCCACGTGCGATCGACGAATTCCCCGTCATCAGTGTGGCGGCGGCCATGGCGGAAGGGACCACGACCATCCGGGACGCCCGTGAACTGCGCGTCAAGGAAACCGACCGGATCGCTGCCATGACCAGCGAACTGAGCAAACTGGGAGCCTCGGTCGAAGCGCTCGAAGATGGCATGATTATTACCGGCTGCGAGCAACTGCAGGGTGGTCAGGTCACGTCGCATGGCGACCACCGCATTGCCATGAGCCTTGTCGTCGCTGCCCTGAACAGCACCACCCCGGTCACCATCGACGACACCGAGTGTACTGAGACGTCCTTTCCGGGCTTTTGGAACCTATTAAAGACTGTAGAGCAAAAATCTTAATCTACCACCCGCTCATTTCATTCGCTGGAGGCACAGAGGACACAGAGAAAAACATAAATGCTTGGGTTTAAATTCAAGCATGCCACGTAAGTGCTTCCATCCCTAAAGATCTTACGTTTATGCAAAAGGCCTTTGTTTTAAGATTTAAATAAAAAACCAAAAGCTTTTGATTTAGATTGTGATTTCCTCCGTGTCCTCTGTGCCTCCAGCGAATGAAATGAGCGGGTGGTGAAAGCCTTGATCTATGAAAAAACTGATTATAGCCATAGACGGCCCTTCAGGGGTCGGCAAGAGCACCCTCAGCAAGCGGTTGGCAGCTGAACTCGGTTACCTGAACCTGGATACCGGGGCCATGTACCGTGCTGTCGCCCTGGCGGCATGGCAACGCGGAATCGAAGCGGATGATTGCACGGCTCTGGCTGAACTGTGCCGGGAGATTTCGATCAGTTTCGAGCGGCAGGGGCCGGCCGAGCGGGTTCTGCTTGACGGCATCGATGTCTCCGAAGCGATCCGGACCCCGGAAATCAGCCAGTTGACTCCACAATTCGCGGCTTGTCCTGAAGTGCGCGAGGCAATGGTGTGTCGCCAGCGGGAACTTGGCCGGGACGGCGGCATTGTCCTCGAGGGGCGGGATATAGGGACCGTGGTTTTCCCGCAGGCTGAAGTCAAGTTCTTCCTCAAGGCCAGCGCTGCGGAGCGCGGTCGCAGGCGTTTTCTGGAACTGCAGGACAAGGGCGTCGTTGTCGACCTGGAGCAGACGATTGCCGAGGTGAGAGCACGCGATGAAGCTGACAGCTCCCGGGCCGACTCGCCGTTGCGCCAGGCGGAGGATGCTCTGGTGATTGATACCACGACTCTGTCGATTGATGAGGTGCTGGGGGAGATGTTGAAGGCGGTAGCGAGGGGCGTTTGAAAGATCGGGACGCGGGACCCGCGTCCCGCGTCCCGATTCTGAAATAAAAGTTTGTTTTTTTTAGGGTGTTATGCTATCTTCCCGACCCAATGGCTCACGCCAGGCTGC
>DAOVNV010000186.1 GCA_030630015.1 Desulfuromonadales bacterium
CACTGAAACCGGCATCATTTCCAAGCAGGTTCTGCTTATGAAGGTGCGTTTTGTCGAGGGAATCGACAAGACCAGCGTCGGCAAGGTTGACAAGAAGGCTCTGCGTAGCAAATATCTGTAAACGGTGGTGGGTGGCGGGGCGTGGGTGGCGGGAGTTACAGGCAGAACCTTTCCCACCGCCTGCCCATAATCTTCCAGAATTTCAACATCGAAGGGCGATCCCGCAATGCGGGATCGCCCTTCTCTTTTTCAGGTGGCATATGTTGCCAATAATTGTAGGAGCGGTCTTCAGACCGCGAAGACTTCGCGACCGGGAGGTCGCTCCTACAGAGCCCTTAACACTGCGTTAAAGCCCCCGCACCTCAACCCGCTCAACATACCCCTCAGCCAGCCTGGCCAAAGCCTCGACAGCTTGAGCGGGCATCGACCCGGTCTGCTGCATGGTTTCATCCAGCGCATGCTCGGGATGATACTGTTGAATGGCCCACAACGGCGCGCCTGAAATCACCTCTCCCCACTCATGGATCACACTTTCATCGACCCAGCCCGGCACGCAGGTCGTCCGAAATTCGACCTCAACGGGAGCGCCCATGGCAATCTGCACCGAACGGAGCAGGCTGTTGCCATTGACGGGTCTGTCATGTAGATCCGGATAGCACGCGAGCGACGTCTTGAGATCGATAGCCAGATAGTCGAGCAGGTCGCGATCCAGCATCTGTTCGATGACCTTTGGGGCCAGGCCGTTGGTATCGAGCTTGACCTTCAACCCCAGCGCCTTGACCCGGCTCGCCAAATCAATCAGTGCACCATCGAGAGTCGGTTCACCGCCAGAGAAGACAACCCCGTCGATAAACCTGGAGCGTTCCTGCAGATCATCAAAAATCCCGTCGACATCCAGGTCCGGACAGGCCTCCGGTTCGATCACCAGGGCCGGATTATGGCAGAAGGGACAGGTCAGGTTGCAACCGCCCAAAAAAACCAAGGAAGCAATGTGCCCGGGAAAATCGAGCAAACTGGTCCCCTGGAATCCCTTGATACCCATCTAGATATAATTACTTGCTGCCGGGCTCGACCACGTACTCCTGGCGATCCTTGAACTCTGATTTCTTGCCCTTGTTCCACTGCTGAACCGGGCGGAAGAAACCGCACACTCTCGAATAAACTTCGGTCTTGCCACTGCATTTCGTCGACATAAACCCTCCTCTCCAATGTTCATCGCTTTGTTTTCTTCATGTAGGAGCGGTCTTCAGACCGCGAAGAGTTCGCGACCGGGAGGTCGCTCCTACAGAGTATTCAGTACTGTTATTAAGCTGCCTGCTCGTCTTGATGATGCGGGCAGGAAAAATGTTCCCCGGAAATGTAGCCATGCACCGGGCAGATGGTAAAGGTCGGGCTGATCGTGAAATAAGGCAGATGGAAATTTTCCGCGATACGCCTGACCATCAGGCGGGCGCTGCGCCAGTCGTCGAGACGCTCCCCGAGGAACCCGTGAAAAACCGTGCCGCCCGTATACTGGGTCTGAAGCGTATCCTGGTGCGTCAGCGCTTCAAAAATATCCGCCGTTGAATTCACCGGCAGTTGCGTTGAATTGGTGTAATAGGGATCATCCGTACCGGCCGCAATGATGTCCGGATAGCGTGAACGATCAGCCCGCGCCAAACGGAAGCTGGTCCCCTCGGCCGGGGTTGCTTCGAGATTGTAGAGATAACCCGATTCTTCCTGGAAGATCTCGAGCTGACTGCGCATGAACTGCAGAGTACGCACGGCCAGACTGCGACCGGCAGCCACATCGATGCCATGCCCGGTCAGATTGAGCATCGCCTCGTTCATGCCGAGCAAGCCGACCGTCGAAAAGTGATTGTCCCAGTAGCGGTTGCTGCGTTCCCTGATGCCGGACAGGTAGAAGCGGCTGTAAGGATACAGGCCCTCTTCGGTCAGACGCTCCAATTGCTTGCGCTTGATTTCCAGGGATTCATGGGCCAGGCGCATCAGTTCCGAAATCCGTTTAAAGAAACCATCGGTACCATCAGCCAGGTAGGCCGCCCGCGGCAGGTTGAGAGTCACTACACCGATCGAACCGGTCAGGGGGTTGGAACCGAACAGGCCGCCGCCGCGGCGGCGCAATTCCCGGTTGTCGAGCCGCAACCGGCAGCACATGGAGCGGGCATCTTCCGGATCCATGTCGGAATTGATAAAGTTGCTGAAATAGGGAATGCCGTACTTGGCGGTCATTTCCCAGATCGGCTGGAAGCGCGGGCTGTCCCAATCCAGTTCCTTGGTGATGTTCACCGTCGGAATCGGGAAGGAGAAGATTCGGCCGGAGGAATCCCCCGCCATCATCACTTCACTGAAGGCGCGGTTGAACAGGTCCATCTCTTCCTGAAAGTCACCGTAGCAGACATCCGTGACCAGTCCGCCGATGATGACTGCATCATCGGCCAGACCGCGCGGCGGCGTCAGGTCGAGTGTGATGTTAGTGAATGGCGTCTGGAAACCGACTCGGGTCGGCACGTTCATGCTGAAGATGAACTCCTGCATGGCCTGGCGAACTTCCTGATAGGAAAGCTGGTCGAAACGGATGAAAGGCGCGAGCAGAGTATCGAAATTTGAAAACGCCTGGGCGCCGGCCGCCTCGCCCTGCAGGGTGTAGAAGAAGTTGACCGTCTGACCCAGCGCGGTCCGGAAATGTTTGGGCGGTGCACTCTGGACCTTGCCATAAGCGCCAGTAAAGCCCTTGATCAACAGATCCTTGAGATCCCATCCGCAACAGTAAACTGACAGCATGCCGAGATCGTGGATGTGGAAATCTCCTTCACGATGAGCCTCGGCGATGTAATGGGGATAGATCTTGTTCAGCCAGTAGCTGCTGGTGATGTTGGCGGCGATGTGGTTGTTGAGCCCCTGCAACGAGTAGCCCATGTTGGCGTTCTCGTTGACCCGCCAGTCCTCCTGAGTCAGGTAGGAATCCATCGATTCGATCGATTCCTTGATAAAGGTATGGGTTTCACGCAGGGCCGCGTGCTGCTGGCGGTAGAGGATGTAGGACTTGGCCGTTTTAGCGTGGCCGTTTTCAATCAGGATCTTCTCGACCAGGTCCTGGACGTTCTCGACCGTCGGGATGCGGCCATCCTTATAGAGGACATCGAGGATGCCAACAACCTGTCTGGCGATCCCGGCCGCCTGCTCCATGTCAGTCCCGCCGACTGCGCGAACCGCCTTCTGGATGGCCGATGTAATGTTTGGTTCCTCGAATGGTACGAGGCGCCCGTCCCTTTTCCGAATAAATTCCAGCATTGCAGCCTCCCCTCAGATCAACCTGTATCCGTCGGTAACCCACGGATACAGAATTAACTTTGAAGAATTTATCACAGGGTGGGCTGTAGTCAAACAAAAAACACTAGATATAGGTAACTTTTTCGGAACCAGCCACAACATGTTGTGCAAAACTCAGTGGACAGCCTGTGGATGAAATTGGATAGGAGACGCTAACCTGTCAAGATTCTTGACCCTTGAGCAACCCCGTGCTAATTAGGCGGGTAAGCGGTGTTTCAACAGGAGCGATCATGGCAGAACTAACCCGTTTCGGGATCTCAATCGACCAGCATCTGCTGGAACTCTACGATCAACTGATTGCCGACAAGGGTTACGGCAATCGTTCTGAAGCGATCCGCGACCTGATCCGCAGCGCCTTGGTGGAAGACCAGGTGACCCGTGACGACGCCAAGGAAACCGTCGGCACCGTCACCTTGGTCTACGATCATCACACCCGCGATCTGTCGGAGAAACTGACCGAGCACCAGCATTCCCACCATGACGCAATCGTTTCCACCCTGCACGTCCATCTCGATGCACACCACTGCCTCGAAGTGATCGTGGTCCGCGGAACCTCCGCAAAGGTCAAACGTCTGGCTGATGAACTGATTGGGACCCGGGGGGTTAAACATGGCAAGCTGGTTTTGACGACGGCTGATCCTGAATTGGCCTGAATCGGCAGGTTATATCTTTCGACAACTTTTAATTTTAAAATATCAGAACCGGCTGGTCCCGCCGTCGCCTACGGCTATGGCGTGGCAAGCGCGTCCCGCCAGACGCCTTCATTTTTGTGGCCCCAAAAACGAAGCAAAAATGGCTTAAGGTCTCTCCTGCGGAGGGCTTGTGTCCGGAGCCTATCGTTGCGAAGGATGCATTTCTTTGGCCAGATTTCTCAGAAGCTAATGGTTGGTGGTTCCGGGGAGGATCTACGGTGCTGTTGGCAACAGAAAGCGGGGGCCAAATTGTTATTTGGGCCCCTTCTTGTTTTGTTGCGGTATTGCTTTACCGAGAGGTCTGACTGGTCAAGGACTCGTGGTTACGCACAGATTCAGGCTAAAAATGAATCAAAACAGTCTTACAGTTTTGACATGTCAGTTTTTTCGGCAATACTTTAAGAAAGCTTTTGAAACACTTCCAACACCTGCCCCACCCGAGAAAGGAGGACACCATGCCCCAGGAGTACACTTTGCAGCAAGCCCTCCAACAGGCCATCCATGCCAAGAAAGATCTGCGCGACTTCTACCGTGAAGCCGCCGAGATAACCGAAGACGCTGCGGGGAAAAAAGTTCTGCAGCGGCTCAGCGATGAAGTCGAGGAGAACATCGG
>DAOVNV010000029.1 GCA_030630015.1 Desulfuromonadales bacterium
GGGGCGTCATAAAGAAACTCGTGACCACAAGCAGGACACTTGATTTTCGTGCCGCTCGCGGGACCCGAGGCTGCACAGGCAGAGAGCGTGACTGTCAGGAAAAGAGCCGCCAGAATCAATGCTAGGTTTTTCATTGTCAGTCTCCTTATGTTGTTAAAAAGGGTTGTTAAAAAGTTACAGACTGACCGGTCAGTCTGTTTTCTTGATTTAATAAAACCATAGGAAGGTTTGATTGTCAACTAAATCAGTCATAATTTATTGGGTTGCAGAGAAAAAGTTAGTAACCCCCAGCCTGTTCCTACGGATAATAAACTGTCTGCTGAAAGACGTTCTGCAGAATAAACAGACAGATAAAGCTGAGCAGACAGGCGAAAATGGGGGTGGTAATCCAACTGCCGGCGATCCCTCCGACCATTTTCCAGCGGATAGTGTGTCCGCCTTTCAATAAGCCCATTCCTACGACAGCTCCGACGATTGCCTGCGAACTGGAGACGGGAACGAGTGGCAGGGCAGGCAAGCCGTAGCTGCCGAGAAGCTGCTCCAGGTGTTGTGATGCGAACAGGAATAGAACGATGGAGTGTGCCCAGACCGCGACTAGAGCCATGACCGGAGACAGTTTGAAAATACCTCTGCCGACGGTTTCCATAACATGCTTGGAATAAGTGATGACCCCCAACGATATGGCCAGACCGCCGATCAGGAAAAGCTGTTGGGCCGGTTTGAAGGTGAGCCCGCCAAACAGCGTCATGTCGTTGAAAGGGGCGACCGGCAGGAAGACACCGACCACGTTGGCAATATTGTTGGCGCCGAGAGCAAAAGCCCCGAATGCCCCGACGAGCAAGAGACCGTAGCGGGTCAATTCATCCAGTTGAAACATGTGGACTTTAAATTTGCGGATAAAGAAAGTGATGGCTTTGTATGAGAGAATGGCGATGATCCCTGAAAGGATGGGACAGGCGATCCAGGTCATGACGATCGTGATCAGGGCATCGGTGTCGGTCGGAGAGCCGGAGAAGAGGTTCCAGCCGACAATTGCTCCGACGATCGCCTGTGAGGTGGACACGGGGTAGCGCGCCAAAGTCATCAGGTAGACGCTCAGGCCTGCAGAGAAAGCGACCACGAAAGCTCCTGCGACTGCATTGACTGCACCGAGTTTGCCGAGCGTCTGGGTGGTTCCGCCTCCGCTGAGCACCGCGCCCAATATGAGGAAAATACAGCAAAGGGCGGCAGCTGTCCGAAAACGGAGCATGCGCGAACCGACCGCAGTGCCGAAGACGTTAGAAGCGTCGTTGGCCCCCAGGGTCCAGCCCAGGAACATGCCGCTGGAGAGGAAGAAGAGGAACATCGAATTCTCTACAGTGAGCGTTTAATGACATAGATGGCCAGACTGTCGGCCATGTCTTCGGCTTTGTCGGCGATCGTGTCGATATGTTTGACCAGGTCGCGCAGTTGCATCTGCTGGGATAATTGCAGAGAGTCACTTCCGAAGATCGCTTTTTGCAGCCGGGTTGAAGCCCTGTCCGATTCCGTTTCCCAGAAAGAGACCTTGTGCATATGATCAGCCACCTGGGAAATATCCTTGAAGTAGGCGCGCAGCGACAGGGTCATGGCCTCGACAGACTGGACCGCACAGTTGTTCAGCGCTTTCAGTTCATCATGAAACTCGGCGTTGATGGTGGGACGTTCGATCTCGATGCGGAACATGACCCCCTTGAATTGACCCAGCAGGGCATCCATATGCTCAATCAGTTCCAGTACATCGCCGCGGGATTCCGGAATCAGGGTTTTCCGGTACAGCAAATCCTCGATTGAACGGCGCAGGGTGTCCGCTTCTTTTTCCGTTTCGACGTTATGGACCAGGTGCTCACTGAATTTATCAATTTCATTAAGCAGGTAGGCATTCATCCCCTGTATGAAGATAAGCCCCGACTCGCTGGCCAAATCCAGGAAATTGTCAATTTCCTTTTCAATCCCTGTCCTGTTTTTGAAAATACTGACGAATGCCATGTGGGTTCCTTTTGGATATGTGGGCTCAGGGGAATTATATCCTATTTTGCCTGGAAAGGTGTTTGGAAAACAATAACGGCTATTTTACGAGAAAAGGCCGCTGTCGACAATGTGTAGGTTTGAGGAGTGAATTAAGTGAGGTGTGCTTGGAATTCCAGTTTGGGTTTGTCAGGACAACGGCCCTTTGTCCCAGACAGCAGTTCTACGAAATCCGGAGACGGATCACCGTCGGCAGCAGGTAAGCGCCGGCGGCGAGCAGCAACAAAAGGCTGTAGCCGACCTCGACGGCGATGATTGTCGCGACAGCAGCGCCCACGACGGAGAGACAGCCGTTAACGCCCCAGGCCCAGGGGACCTCGGCACGGCGCACCTGGTTGAGCAGTTTCAGGCCAAGTGGGAAGGGCATGCCCATGACAACGGCTGCCGGTATCAGCACCAGGATCGCCAGAACGACACGACCCGGCAGAGACAGCGACAGAGTTGTCTGCAAGAGCGGTCCGAGCAACAGTGCATAGAACAACAGGGTGACGGCCACCACGGCGGTCCACCGCCAGGGACGACACGCGGTAAACCCTCCCGTCAAAGCGCTGCCGACAGCTGAGCCGATCAGCAGAACCGCTACTACCAGTGCTGCAGCATAGACCGGCTGGCCGAGATAGAAGACGAAGCGATGGATCAGGGCCAGCTCCGTCCACATGTAGCCGACTCCCAGACCGCCGAAATAGAGCAAAGTTTTCCAGCGCCGACCTTCCCCTCGTGGTAGCCCGGCTAACGGGAGCAGGATGAGCAGGGTGGCCAGCAGCGACAGAACCACGGCAGCCAGCCCGGCCACCAGCATCCCCAGTTCGAGGAAGGGAACAGTGCGCTGGCCGTAGAGACCGATCAGCATATCGAGTCGGTTCCAGCGCAGGAACTGGGAGAAGAAAGGCTGATCGTCGCTGACCGGCCAGATACGGAACGCATAATTGCGATAGAGTTGAGCTCGCCCGGGCTCGAAGACCGCCTCGAAGAGTTCGAACAGGGAGTCGTCCTGCAGGCGGTTGTAGCGCTGGCGCTCATCAGGGTGGAGGTCTGGCAGCAGGGCCGGATCGAAAGCCCAGCGCTCAGCGAAGGTCCTGATTTTGGCCAGCTCCGCAGTACTGAACGGGGTGCGCTTGACGCAGAAGGTCAGAGTTCCCCAGCTACGCACAGCGGCAATCCGGTCTTTGGGCGTGGCGATCCCCGCATCCTGAAGGGTTTCCACCAGGGTTGCCAGCAGCCGCAGCGGGTTGCGCACCGGATAATCGACCCAGGTGGTGACTGCCAGCAAACCCTGTGGACGCAGCTTGCTCCAGGCGAGCTGCAGCGCTTCGCGAGTGAGCAGCGGCTGTTCGTGCAGGGCAAACAGACCGGCATTGCCGCCAAAGCCGCCGATGCTCGGCAGAATGATCAGGTCGTACTCCTGTCGGTCGCGGGCGAGCCAGGTGCGCGGGGCGATCGATTGCCAGGCGACCCTTGGATCGGTGAAGACCCGGCCGAAGTTTGTCGGGGCCGCCGTACGCAAAAGCTCAACCAGCGGCTTGTGCGGTTCGACGGCAACTACCTCATCGGCTCCCCGGTCGAGCGCCTGGGCCACGTCGGCTCCGGTTCCGGCGTTGAGCACCAGCACCCTGCGCGGTGAACCCAGAGCGTAGGGGAGAGCAAAGGTGGCGGCATCGCGGGGGTTGTCGCTCCCGGTTGTCAAAGGCAGACTGCCGATCATGTCGCCGTTGATGAAGACGGCCGGTGTTTTCGGTATTTTGCCGGACCAGTTCAGACTGACCCCGGCAGCGCTGCGCAGCACCGGCGCTTCAACAATGTGCACCTGTCCGGCCGCCGCCGGTTGGTGGGCAATGATCCTGGCCCCCGGCAGATCGAGAGCGCGGCGCAAATCCTTGTACTGGGAGAGTGCCAGTTCCGGATGCTGCAGCAGGAATGCTGCTACCATGGCCAGGCTGATCAATACGACACAGCGCACACCTCGGCGGGTGCCCGGCAACAGCACAGCTGCTGCGGTCAGGGCCAGCAAACCGCAACAGGGGGGCAACTGCTCTGGCCGCAGCAGGGAGAGACCGGCCAGTCCGAGGAGACTGCCGAGTCCGGAACCGAACATGTTGGCAAAATAGTAGCTGCTGATCCGTTCGGTCTCGACCGTGAAGATCAACCCGATGGCCAAGGCCCCGCAGGCGAAGGGGAGCATCAGCAGCAGCGCCACCGCAGCGAGCCGCAGCACCTCGACGATATCGACAAACAAAAGGAATGAATCGAACCCGCCGAACAGCCCCTGCGCCAATCCCAGCGATCCAGCCAACGTCACTGCGCAGCCGCACAGCAGAAGCGGCAGCAGCTGTGCCTGCCGGGCCGCCATCCAGTGACGCCCCAGGGAAAGGATGGTGCCGGCGGCCCCGAAGCCAAGCAGTGCGGTCGAGATCACCAGGTAGGCAAAATGGTGCCACTGGCTGGTGGCCAGAATCTGCAGCAGGGCGATCTGAAAGGCGAGCAGGGCAGCAGAGACGAGGACCAGCGACAGATGCCTCCGATTGCACAGCCCGTTCATTATTCTTCAGCTCTCTGAAACGGTACGAATCTCACCGGCATCAGGTTGTTTGAGATCACTTTGCCGTTCTGTTTCTGTACCAGCATCAGGGTTTGCACGAAGTAGGGCGAGCCGACCGGGATGATCATCAGCCCTGCTTCAGCCAGCTGTTCGATCAGCGGCGGGGGGATAAACTCGGCTGCAGCCGTGACGATAATTGCATCGAAGGGGGCCTGTTCCGGCCAGCCGTAATAACCGTCGGCCGTCTTGACGGCGACATCTCCGAAGCCGAGTTTCTTCAGACGCGCCGCAGCCGACGCAGCCAGTTGCGGGATGATCTCGATCGTGTAGACTTGCGCACCGGTAGCTGCCAGCACCGCCGCCTGGTAGCCAGAGCCGGTCCCGATCTCGAGGATCTTTCGTCCAGGTCCGGGATTGATGATTTCGGTCATAAAGGCGACGATGGCCGGCTGGGAGATGGTCTGTCCGTAACCGATCGGCAGCGGGCGGTCCTGGTAGGCACGAGGGGCCAGCGATGCCGGCACGAAGAGGTGGCGGGGCACCGCACGCATGGCCGCCAGAGTCGTCGGATCCTTCACCCCACGTGTAATGATCTGCTCCTTGACCATAGCTTCACGGTCCCCGGCCCGGTCGTCGTCTGCAGCGACAGAGCCGATCCATGGGAGCAGAACGAAGCACAGTGCGATCATGAGGGCACTGCATGTCGAATCACGCCGTATGTGCATGGACACCTCCTGGAGGGTGTGCTCTGTGCAATTATAGCAAAAGTATACTCTCTTGCGTTCCGGGGCGGGTGTTCCGGTGTTCCGGGGAGTGAATTAAGTGAGGTGTGCTCGGAATTCCCGGAATTCCAGTTTCATTCGGCGGCGCTCAACCCCCTTTCCTTGCGCTTGAGGTAGTGGGCAATGCCGAAGCCGAGCATCATGAAAAAGATCGATAGACTCAATACCAGGCCGCGGTTTTGAACGCCCGATGCGGCAACACCACCGAGAAGAACCAAACCGATCAGGGAAGGGAGGATGCCGAAGATTAGTTTGAGTGGACTGACAGTCAGTCTTTTCATGAACCCATTTCTGTCCTATATGAAGTGAAGAGTGTCTTTTCCAGGGTATAAAATAGGCCGTTTTTGAGGTGAAAAATCTGTGATTACGGTGAGTTAACTTGGTCCGACCCCAACGGGACCACAGAATATATTTACATAACTTTACACAATCCACACAGCTCTTAACCCCCTTTTCAGATTCTTTCTCTATAGTCAAACCATCAGAAACAAACAGGGGAAACCCGCGTCAACGACCGCAAAGGGCGGCACGCTAAGGGAGTCGGTATATGTTGATTCGTTTTTTGCGATATAATTGATCAGAATCTGGTTCTTGACTCACCCCCGATTACAAATGCTTGCTGGACAGACAGGAGCTGTGGGGCTTTAGAGAAAGTGAGAAGATTATGTCCGTAGTTGTTGCAAAACAATTGGTCAAAACCTATGTCGCCGGTGATATCAAGGTTGAAGCAATCCGTGGGGTTGATTTCTCCATTGAACCGGCCTCTTTTGTGTCCTTTATCGGCCCTTCGGGGAGCGGCAAAACGACACTGCTGAATATGATCGGTTGTCTCGACCCACCCACTTCAGGGCAACTTCAAGTAGCCGGGCAGGACATCACCAGCTTGAGCCGCCAGGAAGCAGCCCGTTTCCGGGGTGAGCATATCGGCTTTGTGTTTCAGGATTTCAACCTGATACCGGTCTTAACAGTCTTTGAAAATGTCGAATATCCATTACAGATGGTGCAAAGCTGGCCAAATGAAAAGCGCAAAAAACGGGTTCTGGAGATGCTGGACGCGGTCGGGATGGCCGATCAGGCGCATAAATACCCCAGTCAGATCTCCGGTGGACAGAAGCAGCGGGTTGCCGTGGCAAGAGCCCTGGTGACCAATGCCAAGCTGGTGCTGGCCGATGAGCCGACCGCCAACCTGGATAAGGAAACTGCCAACCGGATCATCGACCTGATGAAGCAGATGCGCGATGAGTTCAAGACGACCTTTGTCTTTTCCACTCACGACCCCCGTATCGTTGATAACGTCGAAATCACCTTTGCACTCGAAGACGGCACATTGCACAGGCTGGAAAAGTCTGCTGGAGGTGACCATGCGTAATATTTTCAAACTTGCCGCCAGAAACCTGTTTCGTTACAAGCGGCGGACTCTGCTGACCTCCATGCTGATCACTCTGGGTGTGGTATCTGTGCTGCTGTTTATCTCCGTTTCCGGTTCCTTTAAGGCATTGATGGTCGGTCAGATTACTGATTCAATGCTCGGCCATGTCCAGATTCACAAGCAAGGCTACCTGGCGTCGGTTGACAGCCTGCCGCTGAATCGCAATCTGACCGGCAAGCAGATCGATAAAGTGGTGCAGGTTCTGGCAGAGGAAGATGCGGTTGAAGCCTATTCCATGCGCATCAAGCTGGGGGCGATGTTCAGTAATTTCATCGAGACCACCAACATCCGCCTGAACGCGGTAACCCCGGTGGATGAAATCAAGACTGCGCCCTTGCTGACCGAACGCATTCTGGAAGGAGAAAAAGAGGGTCTTCTCAAGCCGGGTGAGATCCTGATTCCGGAACTGATTGCCAAGGGAATGAAGGTCAAGGTCGGTGACGGGATTGTCCTGGTGGCCAACAACAAGGACGGCTCGGTCAACGGTCAGAACTTTATGGTGCGCGGAATTCTCGAAGGCATTTCCGGGCCGGGCGGGCGTGACGGCATGGTCCATATTGAAGATGCCAAAACTCTGCTACGGATCGGTGCTGCCGAGGTCAGTGAGGTTGCTATCCGCCTGAAGGATATAGATCAACTCCCTGCGGTCTTTGCCAGTCTGCAGGAAAAACTCGGCTCGATGAAAAATCAGCAGGGGCAGCCGATCTTTGAGGTGCATACCTGGGAGAGCATCTCCCCCTTCTTCAATATTGCCAAAATGATTGATCTGATGACCTTCTTCATCAAAATCATGCTGGTGGCCATCGTGCTGGTCAGTATCATGAACGTGATGATCATGGCCGTCTATGAACGGATCAACGAGATTGGGACCATTTCCGCCATAGGTACCCTGCCGAATAAAATTCTCGGCCTCTTTGTTGTTGAAGGTTTTCTGATGGGTGTTCTGGGAACCGCTGTCGGTACGGCAATAAGTCTGATCAGTATTGCGATCATGAATGCGACGCAGATCAGTTTCGATTTCGGTCGCCAGACCGGGCTGTTACTCTCGCCAGCGATCGGGGTTGCGGACGTGGTGCTGGTCGTGGTGATTGTTATCGCGATCGCCGTTGTCGCCAGCTTGCAGCCAGCCTGGAAAGCGGCCAAGATGGATCCGATTACCGCCCTGAAACATGTTTAACGAAAGGAATATCACATGATAGTGAAACCATATTCATATACCCTGCAGACGCTGATGATTATTCTTTTAAGCGTTGCCTGCCTGGCTGTTCCGGTCTCGGCGTCGGATCTTGACGGCACAGCGATCCTGCAACAGGTGGATAGGAATTTAAACCCGGAATCCTACGAGATGTATCGTAAGTTGATCAACATCGAGCCTGACGGCAGCAAAAAGGAATTCGTCCTCTATTCGGTAAAAAAGGGCCAGGATAAGATGGTGGCCCTGTTCCTTTCCCCGGCCAGCGAAAAGGGGCGTTCCACCCTGCGTCTGAACGACAACATGTGGCTCTACATCCCCAATGTCGGCAAGCCGATCCGGATCACCAGTCTGCAGTCGGTGGTCGGCGGAGTGTTCAATAACTCCGATATTCTGCGCCTTGATTACGGTGCCGAATATGATGTGGCAAACATAGCCGAAGAGGGTGATCTTTACCTGCTCGAGCTGAAAGCTAAATCGAACACCATTGCCTATGATCGGCTGAAAATGTGGGTCGATAAAAAAGCCCTGCTTCCGACGACCATCGAGTGTTTTGCTTCCAGTGGCATGTTGATCAAAACCCTCTATTACAAGGAACCGAAAGATTTCGGCAACGGTGTGGTGCGCCCATCGATACTGGAGACCGACAGCCCGCTTTACAAAGGCTATAAGTCGGCCATGGTCTATGCCAAAATCAATCAGAAGGAACTGGCGGATGAGGTCTTTTCCCTCAACTATCTGTCTCGAGTTGACGAGCTCCGCTGATTAATCTTTCGGTGCTCAGGTGCAGATGAGAAGCCCATGTTTTTGCTGCGAAAAATAATCACTTTAACCTGTTTGTGTACCCTTTGGGGGGCGGGATTGTCTGTCCCTTCCACAAGTCTGGCCGAGGACTACAGCTTCAGCCTCGACGAGTTTGAAAAAAAGAGTTTTTCCTGGGGGGGCTACGCCGAGCTGAAGTGGGATCACAACTGGATTAACCAAGCTGGCACCTTTGGTCTGCTTGGATTCTACGACAACCCGCGCTCAGATCTGGATCGACTGACTTCAACAGTCCAATTGGATGGCAACTACAATAAGGGAATCGTCGATTTCAACTGGCTGCTGCAGGCCTTTGCCCAAAAAAGCCAAGTTGATGCCGAGCAGAACCTGGATATCTTTTCCGCTTACGCTAGTATCAAGCCTGCTCCTTCAGTCACTTTCGAGCTGGGCAAAAAAACCTTCAAATGGGGCAAGGGCTATGCCTGGAACCCGGTCGGTTTTATCGATCGCCCCAAAGACCCCAACAATCCGGAAGATGCGCTTGAGGGCTATATTGGTGCAGGTGTCGATCTGATCAAAAGTTTCCCCGGGACACTTCAGACGCTGGCATTGACCGGGATGATCCTTCCGGTCTGGGAAGATGTCAACGAAGATTTCGGTGAGCAGAACCATATCAATTTTGCTGCCAAGCTTTATCTGCTTTATCGGGACACCGACATCGACTTTGTTTTGTTCACCGGCGACAGCCGCTCAACCAGATACGGGATTGATTTCTCGAAAAATCTGGCGACCAACTTTGAAATTCATGGGGAAATTGCTTATATTCCTGAGCAGAAGATAAAGATTTTAAACAGTTCTGGTCTCCTGGAAAGTCATGAAAGAGCCGTCACCAGTTACCTGCTGGGGCTGCGTTATTTGACGGAAAACGACATCACCACCATTCTTGAGTTCTACCATAACGATGCGGGCTACTCCGAAACTGAAATGGATCGGTTCTATCAGCTGGTCAGTGATGCCAACCTGCAATATATCAACAGCGGTGATGACAGTCTTTTGAGTCAAGCCGCAACGATCAGCAAAAGCGGCTACGCAAGACCCCAGATTGGGCGGAGTTATCTCTATGCCAAAATAACCCAGAAGGAACCGTTCGACCTGCTCTATTTAACCCCAGGGGTCGCAGCAATCCTCAACCTAGATGATGAAAGTTATTCACTGAGCCCAGAAGTGGTTTATACAGGTTTTACTAACTGGGAACTGCGGCTGCGCTATTCACGAATTGATGGCGGAAGGTTCACTGAACATGGTGAAAAGCTCAACGAAAGCAAGCTGGAGCTGAGGGTCCGTTATTATTTTTGAAGCCTTGCCGGAGACGATTCAAAAAGGGATAGGGCCTGGGATGAAAATTAAGTGAGATGTCCCCGGAATTGGGTATAAGAGGGTGAAAAAGGAGCATTTGTGATGAGTATCAATAAAATCATGGTTATCGGCGCCGGACAGATGGGTGGCGGCATTGCCCAGGTTGCGGCGGAATCCGGTCTGGAGGTTGTCCTTAACGATGTCGATGCCGGGTTGATCGAAAAGCGAATGGCATTCATCGACAAGCTGTTAAATAGAAATGTCGAAAAAGAACGGATCACCGAAAAACAGAAGTCGGAGATCATGGCTCGTCTGACCCCCTCCACTGATCTGGCGGATGCGGCGGGCGTCGATTTCATCGTCGAGGCGGCCACCGAGAATATGGCGATCAAGGAAAAAATCTTCCGGACACTGGATGAAGTCGCCAGGCCGGGTGTGATCCTTGCCAGCAATACCTCCTCCTTGCCGATTACCGAGATTGCCGCGGTTACCAACCGCCCTGAACTGGTGATCGGTATGCATTTCATGAACCCGGTGCCGGTGATGAAATTGGTGGAAATCATTCGCGGCATCGCAACCAGTGACGACTGCTACAAAAAGATTGAAGAGCTGGCGGTGCGCATGGGCAAGACACCGGTCGAAGTCAATGATTATCCCGGTTTTATCGCCAACCGAATTCTGATACCGATGATCAACGAGGCGATCTACTGCGTTTATGAAGGGGTGGCTGAACCGGAGGCGATTGACACGGTTATGAAGCTGGGCATGAACCATCCGATGGGGCCGCTGACTTTGGCCGATTTCATCGGGCTGGATACCTGCCTGGCAATCATGGAAGTGCTCTACGAAGGTTTCGCCGACAGCAAATACCGCCCCTGCCCGTTGCTGCGCAAGATGGTCAAGGCCGGTTGGCTCGGCAAGAAAAGTGGCAAGGGGTTCTTTGAGTATGCTTAATGGTCGTTGCTTCGGTTGGTCCAACCCCGGGAATTACAGAAATTCAAGGCAAACTTGCAATCTTGCAGGCCTGACCGTTCGCAGTAACAGCTTGAAATCACACGGGTTTAAGTCCCGTCTGGGGAGTTGTCCGTACACCCCGGTAGTTCAAGGGAGCGGCGTTTGAGCAATCAAGGGTCGTGAGTTCTCAATTGGCAAAGCAGCAGGCCGTAACACAAGTGAACCCGTCTGTAGCCTCGTTACTGCTTTGAAGATGCCGACCCAGTGGTCAGATGGGGAAGGCCGATGTTCGCAGACCCGGATAACGGAAGCGGTCTGTGAAATCTTCCGGGGTCGAAGGGATGGCATGTTGCAGATGATTTTAAGCACAGTGCTGGAGACCCAGTGCGGTGGTGCGTGAGGAGTGCCAACCAAGGCGTATAAGGGAGACCGAAATCGCCAAGGGCCGTATCGGGAGTCGGAGGGGTTCATAGTACCGTTTGAGGGCACGGGACAACATAACCCTGCCCAAGGGAAGGAGCCCTACTTTGTTTACGCAACCAAAGAGTGGAAGGTGAGGGGATTGCAGATATGCTAACAACCCCTGAAAACATCAGGACACTACAGAGGAAGCTCTACCGCAAGGCCAAGCAGGAACCGGCCTTCCGCTTCTACGCCTTGTATGACAAGGTGTGTCAGGCAGACGTCCTCAGTCACGCCTATCGTCTTGTCCGTGCCAACAAAGGGAATGCCGGTGTCGATGGCATTACCTTCACGGCCATCGAGGCAGAAGAAGGGGAAACCGCCTTTCTGGCGGAACTGCAAGAGGCATTGAAAAGCAAGACGTACAAACCGGCCCCTGTCAAGCGGGTCATGATTCCCAAGGCCGACGGCAGTCAGCGTCCCCTGGGGATTCCGACCATACGGGATAGGGTGGCTCAGATGGCTACGAAACTGGTCATCGAGCCGATCTTTGAAGCGGACTTCTGCGAAAGCTCCTACGGGTTTCGGCCAAAGAAGTCAGCCCATGACGCAGTTGAGGACGTGGCGCATTCCATGAACAAGGGATACACCGAAGTCATCGATGCCGATTTATCCAAATACTTCGACACCATCCCCCATGCCAAGCTTCTGGCCGTGGTCGCCGAGCGCATTAGTGACGGTGCAATTCTGCACCTGATCAAGATGTGGCTCAAAGCACCGATCATGACAGTGGATAAGGATGGAACGAAGAGGAACGTCGGTGGCGGCAAGGGCAATCGTACCGGAACACCGCAAGGCGGGGTCATCTCACCGTTATTGTCCAATCTCTACCTGCATCTTCTGGACAGGATATGGGAGCGGCGACAATTACAGAAACGGTTAGGCGCTCGCATCGTACGCTATGCGGACGATATCGTCGTACTGTGCCGTAACGGCACCAAACAACCAATGGCGGTTTTGCAGCAAATTCTGGAACGACTGGATCTCACCCTGAACGAGGACAAGACCCGAGAGGTCGATACCTTCGAAGGGAGGTTCGACTTTCTCGGTTTTGGAATCTGGATGGGTAAGAGTCGCAGGACAGGGAATTACTATCCCCACGTTCAACCTTCAAAGAAATCGCTCAAGACGATCAAAGACCGTGTGACCACCCTGACAAGAAGGGGTCGGACACTCGTGCCGTTGGATAGTGTGGTTAAGGAAGTTAATTCCACCTTGCAAGGCTGGGTTGGCTACTTTCATGTTCACAATTGCAGCAAAGCTCTCGAACACGTTCGGGGCCATGCAGAGCAGCGATTGAGAATCCACCTTAGCAAGCGACACAAGGTCAGAGATCGAGGGGCAGGATACGCCCGGTTTGGCAATGGAGTCCTATACGCTAAATATGGACTTTACAAAGTGCCGACGACAGCAGGTTGGACGAGGGCGCATGCCCTGCGGTGAAGAACATCGGAAAGCCGTGTGCGGGAAAACCGCACGCACGGTTTGATGAGGGAGGGCTGGTCAAAGAAGTTATGGTGAGGTTATTTAGGCACCGTCAGACGAAAGTGACGGAAACAGATAAGCCAAACCTAAAACTGCTGAGACCTGCTCTCTACTCTACCTATGTCACGAATGCTGTATGAATACTGCAAATGGCTGATGACATAGCGCTCTTTTTCGTTAAGATGTTGGTAGGACATAGCAGGCTCCCTTCTGGCTCTGAGTTGGTCGTACTTCCCAGAATACCAGAAGCCCTGTCATGTTCTACTCTTAGCTCAAGTGGTGCACTTTGAAGTTGAATCTACCATGATGAACCATATGAGACAGCGCCGGGAAAGGTAATAACTTTCCCGGCGCGAATCTAACTCATATGATTTAAAAGGGGACTGCCAGCTGTCGCCTCCAGTGCCACCAACCTATTGGCCCTTCAGCTGTTGCTTAATTTTCTCCGCTAGTTTTTGAGCGCGTTCCATCTGCAGAGATGTTAAGTCTTGGCCCAAAATCTCCAAGTTGTGTATGGCATGCTCCGCTCCATGTTCTGCTGCAATCAATAACCAGGCATATGCATTTTCATAGTTTGGCTGCACACCTTTCCCCATATAGTGCATCATGGCGAGATTGAACTGGGCCGCTGAGTCTCCTTGTTTAGCTGCTGCGAGATACCAATTTAGTGCTTCAGGATAATTTCTGGGCACACCTGCTCCCTTCTGGTACATTACGCCAAGATTTGCTTGTGCCTTGGCCATTCCTTGGTCAGCTGCCAACTGAAAATATCTGCAGGCTTCCTTTGTGTCCTGTGTGACACCTTCTCCGTTCAAATAAAGCATCCCGAGGTTATATTGCGAAAAAGCGTCACCCTGTTCAGCGGCAAGGCCATACCATTTAGCCGCTTCATTATAATCCTGTGGTACACCTTTACCCGCATCGTACGAGTATCCCAAATTGTATTGTGCTTCAGGATGGCCTTGCTCTGCAGACTTTCTATACCATTCAGCGGCGGCACTATAGTTCTGGGTAACTCCTTCGCCTAAGTTATGCATTGTTCCGACATTGTATTGTGCTTCAGCATTGCCTTGTTCTGCTGCAGCAAGATACCACCGAAGTGCCTCATGCTTGTTTTGTTGTACTCCCAGACCGTTGTCATACAATGTGCCAAGTAACACTTGGGCTTCGGCCACCCCTTGTTCTGCTGCCATCCTGAAAAGTTCTGCTGCCGACACATAATCAACAGGGCCGCCTTTCCCTTCAAAATTCAGTGCCCCAAGAGGTGCAAAGGCTTCTATATTCCCTTTCATTGTCTCAGCTAATAACAGTTGACGAGCTTTTTTGTATTCACCAGCGTCAATAGCTTTTCCAGCTTCACTAATACTCTCTGCCCATGCAGAAATTGTCAGAAACACAAACAGTAAAAATGCTGATGTAACTTTGGTGAAGTGCATCATTTCCCCTCTCAAAAAA
>DAOVNV010000196.1 GCA_030630015.1 Desulfuromonadales bacterium
ATGGCTCAGCATCCTGAACAGCTTTTTCGAGTTTTTTTAATTATACCCTGAATCCACGAGTCTGCAGGCGGCACAGGTTTTCCCAAAAGCTTATTCAGGTCAAGTGCTTACTCTCTTTATCCCCCCGCCTGCACACGAACTCGGTTTGACGCTGAATCTGCTCATCACTCATCGCTCATCGCTCATCGCTCAGAACCATCCCGCCTGTATGGATAGTGACCTCACGACAAATGTATGCTAGATTGCTGAGGTTAATTGATATTGAGAGGGAAGGGACCGTGTCTGACAATACTCTGCTGCTCAGCACCCTGGAGCGCCGCAACCGGGAACTCGAAGTTCTGATCGAAATCGGCAAGGCATTGACCTCGACGGTTGATCACGAGGATGTCCTGGGCCTGATCATGGGTCAGATCAACCGCCTGCTGAAGTCGCAGGCGTGGTCGTTGCTATTACTCAATGAGCAGACGGGGGGGCTGACCTTCGAGATTGCCATCTCACCCACGGCCAAGAAACTCAAGGGGCTGCGGCTTGCCCCCGGCCAGGGGATTGCCGGCTGGGTTGCAGAACATGGCCTGCCGCTTTTAATCGCCGATGTGTGTGAGGATACCCGCTTCTCGAATATGGTGGACAAGACCTCGCTCTTTGTCCCTCGCTCGGTGCTTTGCGTCCCGGTCCGCAGCAAGGACCATGTCCTCGGCGTCATCGAATTGAGCAACGGACCCGACGAAGCCTCTTTCACCCAGGCCGACCTGCAGATCCTTTCCACTATTTCGGACTATGCCGCCATCGCCATCGAGAATGCCCGCAACTTCAGGCGCATCAGCGAACTGGTCATCACCGACGATCTGACCGGCCTTTATAACGGCCGGCACTTCCATACCCTGCTCGGCGAAGAGATCGAACGGGTGCGCCGCTTTGGCGGCAAACTGTCCCTGATCTTCATCGATTTTGACTATTTCAAAAAAGTCAACGACACGCACGGCCACCTGGTCGGCAGCCGGACGCTGACCGAAATCGGGCAGCTTATCCGGAAACACCTGCGCAAGGTGTGCAAACCGGCACGCTACGGTGGGGACGAATTCGTCATTATCCTGCCGAACACAAACAAGAGTGGCGCCATGACCCTGGCGAACAGGCTGCTTGAGATCTTCCGGGCACATGTCTTCTATAATGATGAAGGGGCTCCATTTAACCTGACCGCCAGTCTGGGCGTCGCCACCTTTCCGGATGATGCCCAGAACAAGGATGACCTGATCCGTCTCGCCGACAAGGCGATGTACCGGGTCAAGGAAGCCTCCCGCAACGCAGTCCGTTCGGCCTGAAAGCTTTATTGGGAGAGGCAAAACATGGCCCACCATACTTCCCGCTCCAGTTATCGCGACCTCACCGAGCGTCTGAACCGCTTTCCCCAAGGGGCGCCACCCTCCGAACTCCTCTACCAAATCCTGGCCATGCTGTTCAGTGCCGAGGAAGCCGACCTGGTCGCCAAGCTCCCCATCAAACCGTTCACTGCCCGACAGGCGGCACAATGCTGGAAAGTTGCTGAAGACAAGGCCGAACGTATTCTGCAGCGCCTCGCCGACCGGGCGCTGCTGGTCGACATCCAGCTGAATGAAAAAGTCGAATATGTCCTGCCCCCGCCGATGGCCGGTTTCTTTGAATTCGCCCTGATGCGCACCCGCGACGACATCGACCAGAAACTTTTAAGCGAACTCTACGAGCAGTACATCACCGTCGAAGAAGATTTCATCAAGGCTCTGTTTTTGACTGGCGACACCCAGTTGGGCCGGGTGTTCGTGCAGGAGAGCGTACTTAGCAGTGAACATGCCCTGCACGTCCTGGACTACGAAAGAGCCACAGAAGTCATCGAGACCGCCACGGACATTGGGGTCGGCCTCTGCTACTGCCGCCACAAACGCCAACACCAGGGACTGGCCTGCGATGCCGAGATGGACATCTGCATGACCTTCAACACGGTCGCCTCCTCCTTGATCCGCCACGATTATGTACGCAGGATCGACCAGGTGGAGTGCAAGGAACTGCTGCACAAAGCCTGGGAGCAGAACCTGGTCCAGTTTGGTGAGAATATCCAACAGGGGGTCAGCTTTATCTGCAACTGCTGCCCTTGCTGCTGCGAAGCCATGCTCGCCGCACAGCGCTTCGGGCACATGCAGCCGGTGCATACCAGCAATTTCATCGCCCAGGTCAATAACAACTGCAGCGGTTGCGGCCGCTGTCTGCCGACCTGCCCCGTCAAGGTTATCTCCCTGGAAGCCGAACAGGCTGACGGAACAGGGACGAAACGGGCCGTCATTGATCTGGATCTGTGCTTGGGCTGCGGGGTTTGTGTCCGCAACTGTTCGCGTGGCGGACTCACCATGCAGCCGAGAGAAACTCGGATCATCACACCGGTTTCCTCGACTCATAAAGCCGTCATGATGGCGATTGAACGGGGCAAGTTGCAGAACCTGATCTTCGACAACCAGGTCCTCTGGAGCCACCGCGCGCTTGCAGCCGTTCTGGGGGTCATTCTGAAGCTACCGCCGGTTAAAAAGGCCTTGGTCAGTGAACAGATCGGATCCCGTTATATCCGCAGACTCTGCGAGCGGCACGATGCCACTTAAATATAGCATTTACCCTATGTGTATAAAAAATAGATATTGATGATTTTTCAAGTTCGCAGCTGATTTAGAAAAGAGACTGTGCTAGGATGCTGCATATTTTTTAGACAGACAACAGCCCGAACGGAACAAGATGGCGAACGACGATAATTTGTGGGTGGAGATTTTTTCTGACGGTGCCTGCTCAGGAAACCCAGGGCCCGGAGGGTGGGGGACGATCCTGCGCTTCGGCGACAGTGAGAAAGAGCTTTCCGGGTCTGAGCCGGAAACCACCAACAACCGCATGGAACTCATGGGGGCCATCGCCGGACTCGAAGCACTCAAACGCCCCTGCAAGGTCCGCATCACCACCGATTCCCAATATCTCAAGAAAGGGATGACCGAGTGGATCGACGGCTGGATCAAACGAGGCTGGAAAAACACGCAAAAGAAGCCGGTCGCCAACCGTGACCTTTGGGAGAGGCTTCTGGAGCTCACTGCACCACACCACATCGAATGGCACTGGGTCCGCGGCCACGACGGACACGCTGAAAACGAGCGTTGTGACGAACTGGCCCGGACGGCAATTGTAAATCTAGAAAAAACGTGACCGTTTCCGGACGCGGCATGACCTGCTCCCTGGAATTTTGCTAGCATCATTCGAGACCTCAAACAGGATTTAATGCGGGCGAACTCTGTGCCGACCGCGATGAACTCAATATGCCGATTGCACCCGTTCCACAGAGTATCGACGCCACGCCTCCAAGCTTCGAGGGGCTCCTGACCCTCGGACTGTATGTTGCCATTGCAACATTCCTGATCGGGCTCCTTTTGTTCATCTCCTGGGCCCTTGGGCAGCGTACCCGCAGCCAAGTCAAACAGGAACCCTATGAATCGGGAATCTTTCCGACCGGCCAGGCCCGGCTGAAAGCTCCGGCACCATTCTACCTGGTTGCCATATTCTTCCTCATTTTCGATCTTGAAGTTGTTTTCATCGCCTCCTGGGCTGTCGCCTACGATCGCCTCGGTTGGGCCGGTTTCGGTCAGATCACTTTTTTCATCCTGATCCTTTTTCTCGGTCTGGTATACCTCTGGAAAGTCGGCGGTCTCGATTGGGGCCCCAGCGCGCAGAAACGCCTGCCCAGGGCTGAGCAGGAGTCGTTATGAACGAGCAGTTGCCGGACAACGTCATCCTGACAACGCTTGACGACGCCATCAACTGGGGGCGCAAAAACAGCCTGTGGCCGATGTTTTTCGGTCTGTCCTGCTGCTTCGTTGAAATGATGACCAGCATGACACCGCGCTGGGACATAGCCCGCTTCGGTGCCGAGGTCCTGCGCGGCTCCCCGCGTCAAGCGGACCTGATGATTATCTCCGGGACACCGTTCAAAAAGATGGGCGCCAGCATCCTGCGGGTTTATGAGCAGATGGCCAATCCGAAATGGGTCATGGCCATGGGCAGCTGCGCCAACTCGGGCGGCATGTACGACGTCTACAGCGTCATGCAGGGTGTCAACCAGATTTTACCGGTCGATGTCTACGTGCCCGGCTGCCCGCCGCGCCCGGAAGCCTTCTTGCAGGGTCTACTGATGCTGCAGGAAAAGATCGCCAGCGAGGAGCGACCGGCCCGCAAGGTACTCGGCCTGCAGGGCGGCTCGGAAGGAACGACCGGCCCGATCCTGGTGGACGGGATTAGCAAGAGCCGCGATCCCCGCGGCCCCGGCTA
>DAOVNV010000065.1 GCA_030630015.1 Desulfuromonadales bacterium
GATTTTCAGGGCTTTTCCGGTAACCAGGGCTTCTGCTACGATGCTGCGGGCATTGGCAAGAATTCGGCCGTAGGTGTGCCGGGATACCTCCATCATATTTGCGGCCATTTCCTGATCCAGGTGTTCAAAATCGCTCAGCCTGATGGATTCCAGTTCTTCCACGGACATAAAAATTTCGCCGGTAACGGTCACTCCCTGAGGAACAAAAGCAGCGATGGCCGGATAGGCGGATACAAATCTGGGCTTTTTGGGTCGGGGCATCGAATGCTCTCTCCTGTTACGCTCATTTGAGCATAATATAAAGCTTACATTGACTGCTGTCAATGAAAAATATGCTCATAAGATCAAAATAATTCTCATTGGCATTGATTTCAGCGTATTAAAGTAAGAGATATATAGATTTTCAGATAATTAATTTCGGTTATCGATCTGAAGGCCCTGCTGGACCTCTCGAATTGAACAGTCAGGCCGAACTGAGGCAGCAGCATAGGCAGAGGATTGAGGAAGCACTTGCATTGGATGGCTCAGAACGTGAGGGGGAATGGATCGAGAGCATCGCTGTTGGCAGCGAAGATTTCGTGCGGAGGGTTCAAGGGCAGTTCAACATCAAAATGAAAAAGCGAGAAATCGGCAGACAAGATGGTATATTTATGCTGAGCGAAGGATTAAGCGGCTATGGGCCTGATTTTGGCATCAAAAATCGGCCTATAGGATCAAAATAAGCTATTTTTCCCTAGGAGTTCATATGATTACAGGCGGTTAACTTGGTCCGACCCAGGTTAAATGAGGTGGTATTTTCGCTGTTGGGTGAGGTGGTTTTGCTCGGTGGGGTCATGCCAGGTTCATTGGGGTTGATCGGTATCATCCTTGCCGTGACCGGGCTGGTTTTCTATGTGAAGGCGCAATATCGCCCAGCTCCCCAGAATGGTCTGTAAAGATTCGTCTCAGAAATCTAATAGGAATAGATTCTCAAGTTTCGCAAGAGCAACCTAAGTTCACGCAAAAAAAAACGCCCCGCTAATGCGGGGCGTTGCGTTTGAAAGGAACTGGCTTTGCTCAGGCCTTGGCGGCCGTGACCGGTACGCTGTTGCTGCCGGTCGTCGCGATCTGCTGGATGTTGAGGTCGGCGAAGTTGTACGGTGCGAACAACAGGCCGGAGGGGAGCTGTTCACTGACCTTGACCGGTCCGGTCACTGCTCCAGCCGGGCTGCTCAGCTTGATACGCCCGCCATCGGCTACGCCGATCTTGCCGGCATCCTCGGCGCTGATTTCGATTACGCCCGAGGCTTCGAGTTCAGCGGTTGCCGCAGAAGCCGTTGTGGTCGAACCGAACTGGAAGCGGCTCTTACCGATCAGCAACTGTAATTCGTTCTCTGGCACAGGAGTCAGTTTGATTACTGTGGCTGTCAGGCTCTGCTTGGCTGGCGCATAGGCCTCCTTCCAGCAGAAGGAACGTTGCTCCAGAGTCTGGCAGACATCGGAATACAAACCGCCCAGCTCAATCATTTCCTGACGCACAGCAGCATCGCTCGGTTCCGGTTTGCCGCTGATGCGGGAGAATAGGTCGGCCAGGATTGCCAGGTCAGGCCGGGCTTCTCCGGGAGGATCAACGGCAATGCGCAAATTGTTGATCCGCTGATCGAGGGCCGTTACGCTGCCACGCTTCTCAGTACTGGCCGCACCGGCAAGAACCACGTCGGCCATGTCGGTCAACTCGCTGGCCAGGATGTCCTGCACTACGAGGAAATCAACCTTGTCAAGTGCCTTGCGCCAACGCGCGCTTTCCGGGAAGTCCACCAAGGGGTTGGTGCCGGCCAGGTAAAGAGCGCGGATGTTTCCAGCTTCAATGCCAGTCAGGATTGCTGCCGCATCGGCCCCGCCTTCAGGCAGTTCGGTATGCCAGGCGGCGGCAAACTTTTCCTTGGCTGTTTCATAGTTCTGGAAGCCAGGCAGCATTTCCGGGCAGGCGCCAGCATCGAGCAGCCCCTGCATGTTGCCCTTTTCGTCGATCGGGAACAGGCCGCCCTTGTCGCCGTGCAGGGCGCCACTGACCAGGGCCAGGTTGGCCAGGGCTGCCACGCCCGCCTCTGCCTGGGAACTTGCTGTCAGATCACGGCCGAACACGATCGCGACCGATGCAGCTTGGCCAATATGGTCGGCTGCTTCTTCGAGCAGTGCACGTTCAACACCAGTTGCAGTGCAGACGGCATCCAGATCGATATCGGCAAGATAAGCGGTCAATTCATCGGCATTTGCAACGAACTGCTGCAGGAAATCCTTGTCGGCCTGGCCCTTGTCGACGATCAGTTTCGCCAGGGCTGCGGCCAGGTAAGCTTCGCTGCCGACACGGTACTGCAGGAAGGTTTCGGATTGACCAGCCAGTTTGTCCTGGCGCAGGTTGGCCACGATCAGTTTCGCATCGTTCTTGAGGTGAGCGTGCTGGATCTGCCAGTCGACGGCCGGAACCTCTGAGCTCGGATCGGAGCCGAACACCAGAACCGCTTCGGATTGGCCAATCCGGTCCAGGTGATTGCTGGCACCGGTCAGTTTAAGCTGCTCGTCCAGAACTTTTGCCGCACGCAGAGCGCCAAAGCGCGCCTCGGAATCGATATTGTTACTGGCCAGCCCGACCCGGAACAGTTTCTGGAAGAGATAGTTCTCTTCATTGCTCAGGCGCGGTGAAGTTAAACCGGCAACCGCCTGGCCGCCGAATTCGTCGCGCAGCCGGACCAGCTCACCGGCGGCAAGTGCCAGGGCATCGTCCCAGCCGGCCTGCTGCTGCCGATCGTCCTGTTTGACCAGCGGCGCCGACAGGCGTTTCTTGCTGACCAGGTAGTCATGGGCAAAGAAGCCGCCGACACAGAGGTTGCCGTCGTTAACCGTTGTGCCGTCTTCAGAGGTAACCCTCAAGATCTGGCCTTGCTTGCTGTGCATGTCAACCTGGCACTGTGCCGGGCAGATGGTGCAGACCGTGGCGGTCTTACGCAGCTCCCAGGGGCGGGCCTTGAACTTGAAGGGCTTGGAGATCATGGTGCCGGTCGGGCAGACCTGCACACAGTTGCCGCAGAATTCGCACTTTTCCAGGTCCTTGTCGATAAAGGCCCGGTCACCCTTTTTGTTGATGAACAGGGCGCTGGAACCGATCAGTTCGTGGCAGACCTTGACGCACTTCTCACACATGATGCAGCGGTTCGGGACCTGCTGGATCAGCGGCCACTTGTCAATGGTTTCGGCATTGACATCTTCCGCCTCGAACGGCTGCCTGGTGACATCCTGCGCGTAGCAGATATCCTGCAGGTCGCATTCACCACCGGCATCGCAAACCGGGCAGTCGAGCGGATGGTTGACCAGCAGCAGTTCGACAATCTGGCGACGGATCTTCGCCAGCTTCTCGGACTGGGTGGTGACTTCCATGCCGTCGATCGCCAGAGTGTTGCAGGCGGTCATGGTCTTGTCTGCCCCAGCAACCTCGACTGCGCAAACGCGGCAGGCTCCGGTCGTGGAGATTTTTTTAAGATAGCACAGGGTCGGAATCTTGATGCCTACAGACTCAGCCGCATCAAGGATGGTTGCTCCCGGTGCAATCTGGACATCCTTACCATCGATCTTCAGGTTGATCATCGAAATCTGCCCTTTGTCAGCTTATCGTAAAGTGGATATCAATCGTTCACGGCTACCATGGCGACCCGGTAGCAGCGCAGGCAGCGTTCTGCCTCGCGAACCGCCTGGCTTTCCGGCATGGCCAGTTCAATCTCTTCGTAGTTCTGGGCGCGTTCGGCACCGTCGATCTTCGGTTGGTGCTCACGGTGGAGACCGCCGATGATGCCGAGGTTTTCATTCTTGTCGAAGGCGCCGAAGTTGTTGACGATGTCTTCCATGGCGTCTTCTTCGTCGAGGTAAACCTTGCCTTCGGTGAGGTAGCGGTGCATGACCTTGGCAGCACGCTTGCCATGACCGACCGCGAGCACGACGGTCATGGCGCCGTATTCGCAGTCGCCGCCGGCGAACACGCCTTCGTTGTCGGTCATCATGGTCCCGTCATTGGTGACGATACTGTTCCAGCGGGTCTGCTTGATGCCGTAGTCGCCTTCCTCGAGATAGGAGAGGTCGGGGTCCTGGCCGATGGCCGGGATAACCAGGTCGCAGGGGATGATGTATTCGCTGCCGGGAACTTCCACCGGCCGGCGGCGGCCCGAATCGTCCGGTTCGCCAAGCTCCATCTTGATGACTTCGACCCCGACCACCCGGTTGTTCTCGGTGATCAGTTTGGTCGGGTTGCGCAGGAACTCGAACTGGACGTTCTCTTCCTCGGCGTCATCGACCTCGTAGTATTCCGCCGGCATTTCCTTGCGGGTCCGGCGATAGACCAGGATCGAATCAGTGCAGCCTTCGCGCAGGGCAACACGCACGCAGTCGATGGCGGTGTTGCCGCCGCCGACGACGATAACCCGCGGCGGTGTTTCAATATCTTCGCCGAGAGACACTTTCCGCAGGTAATGAATGCCGCCTTCCGAGAAGCCGTCGTAGCCCATATCCTCGCCCTCGACGCCCATCGGCTTCGATTTGAAGGCGCCGGTGCCGAGGAAGACCGCGTCGTAATTCTCTTTCAGCTCGCGCAGGGAAACGTCGCGGCCGAGCTTGACGCCGTACTCGATTTCGACGCCCAGTGCGGCAATGATATCCGCTTCGCGCTGCAGCAGGGGACGCGGCATGCGGTAGTCGGGGATGCCGACGGCGACCGTGCCGCCCGGCTCGGAGAGCATGTCGATGATCTTGACCTTGTGACCTTCGAGCGCCAGGTAGTAGGCGCAGGTCAGACCGGCCGGGCCGGCACCAACCACGATGATCTTCTTGCCGGTCGGTTCCTTGGCGATCCTCGGCGGCTGCTTATGGTGCATCCATTCATGGTCCGAAGCAACCCGCTTGAGCACCATGATGCTGACCGGATCATCGATCAGAGCGCGTCGGCAGGCATCCTCACAGGGGTGCGGACAGACGCGGCCGCAGACAGCCGGGATCGGCATCCGGTCGCGAATTTCGTCCAGCGATTGGTCGAAACGGTATTCCTTGATCGATTCGATGTAGGCCGGGATATCGATATGCGCCGGACAGCGATCCATGCATGGCGCGGTCAGCTTGTCGCGGTAGACTTTGGCCGGCTTGGCCTTGCGCTCGCCGCGGATGTAGGCCAGGTAGTCGTCGCGGAAGTACTTGACCGAATCGACGATCGGCCGGGCTGCGGTCATGCAGAGCGTGCACTTGCAGTTGTCCAGCAAGTCACCCAGTCCGGTCAAAGTGTCCAGGTCGGCTTCTTCACCGTGCCCCTCGACAATGCGCGCCAGGGTGTCGGTCATGACCCGTGTGCCGCGTTTGCCCGGAGTGCATTTGGCGCAGCAGTACTTGTCCTGCACGCGCTTCATGTACTCGGCAGCCATAGCAACGACGTCAGTATCCTTGTCGGTCAGGATGATGCCGTCCCAGCCCATGAAGGCGCCTACACGGCCTTCATTCAGATAGCTGCTTGGCAACTTGACCGGCATATCCTGCGCCTGTCCGCTCTTGCGATTATCGATGATCTCATCGCCCCAGCTGGAAAACATTACTTCAGCCAAGTTGAACCTCCCCATATGTTGGGTTTTCCACGCACAAGACCGCAGGGGAAAACCGTTGCAACGACCTTCACTCTGCGGCTGATGCCTGGCAGTTTATGTTTGCTTAATGTGTATACAGTATGCAGCTAAATAACACAGAGAGAGCGGGGAAATCAAGCGAAAAGTAGCAATTATTGCTGCCTGGAGCACTGCCGGACTGACTTGTCCCTTCAAGCTAGTCAGTCACCTGCTTTGCTGAGCCCTCCGCTCGAACGAATCAGGGGAAGGGTGGAAAGGGGGTTTCGATCAGGTAGTAGGCGTTGGCCTGTTTTTCTGCATCGGAATAGACCCAGGTATGATCGAACCGAAAGGTTTTGACCACTGGCGAAGGCAACAGGAAATAGTCCAGTTCCAGTCGCACGTCCGCCCGCTTGCCATCGGTGGAAACAACGATTTGTTCAACCCTGACATCCACGATATTCAGGTCTTTCTCCAGAGGGTCAAAGGTTTCCAGGAATGCCTCACGGTTCTCTGGCTCCAGGTAGGTTGCCGCAGCGGGGAATTCTTCGACGCGCAGAGCCTTGACGAAGGCATCAAGGGCCTGCTGACCCTGATCGGCTGGTGAGTTGATCAGATTGCCCAGAGAGCAGGATGCCAAGCCGGCGAACATCAGCAGGCAGATCAGCGAGTGAAGGGATTTCTGAATGATTGACTTCATCTTGTTTTTTCTCCTGCCAGGCGGTTGTCTCGAAGAATACAGGGACATTATGAATGGTGAATTTCGGTTATGAGATCGACCGCAAGTTCGACCTTGCCGAAAGGCGGCATCAGGTAATAGCCGCCGAAATCGAGATCACGGGCTTTGGCGATCAGTTCCTTGGCAATGCTCATGCCGGTGGTGACGCCCTCCTCTCCGGAGGTGCCGTGCATGCGGGCGAGGATCGATTCCGGCAGAAGGATGCCGGGGACCTCGTTGTGCAGGAACAGAGCATTGCGCTCACTGACCAGCGGCATGACTCCTACGAATACGGGCAGGTCGAGGGGGCGCGTCGCGGCGGCAAGCCGTTCCAGGACCGACAGATCGTAGACTGGCTGGGTCTGAATGAAGCGGGCCCCGGCAGCTATTTTCTTTTCCAGTTTCTGCAACTGTCCGGTCAGGTCCGCGGCATTCGGGTTGAATGCCGCACCGAGCAGAAAGTCGGTCTGGCCGTTGAGCTCAGCGCCGAATATGTTCGTGCCCTGGTTCATCGCGTGCATCAGCTTGAGCAGGCCGATGGAATTGACGTCGAAGACATTGGTCGCACCGGTCTCGCCGCTGACGGCCACAGGATCGCCGGTCACGGCAAGGATGCTGCGCAGGCCGAGCAGGTGCGCACCCATCAACTCCGAGTGCAGGCTTAGTAGATTGCGGTCGCGGCCGGTGACATGGGCGATGACTTCGATGCCGGTCTCTGCCTGGATCTGGCTGGCCAGGGCCAGATTGCCCATGCGGATCCGCCCCAGGGGGTTCTCGGCCAGGTTGATGGCATCCACCCCGGTCTGCGCCAGGATTCTCGCCTGCCTGATTGTGGCGGAAACATCCAGGCCACGGGGGGGCGGCAGTTCAACGGTGATGAGCGGCCGTTTGCCCCAATCGTCGAGAAAGTGCCGATGCCCGCCGGGGGGGCGTGTGGGTTGCTGCCGAATGTCTGATTTCGGAGGTGGAGGACTTTTCTGCCGGAGGCCTGGTCGGCGATCGACCAGGGCCCTGGCCAGGGCATCGATGTGCTCCGGCGTGGTGCCGCAGCATCCGCCGACCAGGCTGGCTCCGGCGTCGACCATCTCCCGACCCAGTTCGGCAAAATAATCCGGGGTGGCCAGGTAGATGTGGCGGCCGTCAATGTACTGCGGGAACCCCGAGTTTGGGAAAGCCGACAGCGGGCAGGAGGTTGCCGTCGCCAGACTCTGCAGAACCTGGAGCAGTTCCCTGGGGCCGGCGCCGCAGTTGGCGCCAATCGCCGCCGGAGCCATGGTTTGCAGTCGTTGCGCGGCTTCTGCGGCAGACAGACCGTCGCCAGTAAAGCCACCCTCGGCAAAGGCGAGTTGGGCAATCGCCGGCAGGCCCAGCTGATTGGCTACGTCCAGCGCCAAAAGCAGATCGTCGGTCTTGCCGAAAGTTTCGAGCAGGAAGCAATCGACCCCGCCTTCGGCCAGGGCGGTCATCTGCTCGAGAAAAGCAGCTTGCTTGATGCCGGCAGACTGCTCAGCATTATGGCCGCGGGGCTGGAGCAGCGGCCCGACCGAGCCGGCAACCCAGCCGTTCTGGCCTGCTGCAGAACGGGCCAGTTTGGCACCGGCCAGGTTGATCTCGCGGCACTTGTGCGCCAGTCCGAAGGTGTCCAGGCGCAGGGCGTTGGCGCCGAAGGTGTTGGTTTCGAGTAGTTCCGCTCCCGCCGATGCATAGTCGGCATGCACCTGCGTGACCATGTCCGACTGGATCAGGTTCAGATATTCGAACACCGCATCGAGCGGCGCACCGCGATGGTAGAGCTGGGTGCCCATGGCGCCGTCGCCGATGACGACTGGCCCGTGGCAGAGGCGCTCAAGCAGTTCCTGTTGTCTGGAGGATGTCATGAAGTTCGACCGTAATGCGTTGAGAAGAAATCAGGCTTGATGCCCATTTTACAGATTTACGGACAGAGAGCAATCGATTGCTGCCGGCGAAGTAATTGTCAGGAACTGGCGGAGCATGGCTGCGGTCAGGCCCCAGATGACATGATCTTCGTATCGGTAGAAATCAACCGGGTGGACGCGCCCCTGATGGGTCCAGTCCTCCACATGGTGGACTGCGGGGTCGCGGAAATGCTCAATCGGGGCCTCGAATACCGAGGCAATTTCAGACGGCTCCACCTGCAGATCCAGAGGTGCCGGGATAATGCCCACGAAAGGCACCACGTGGTAGCCATGGATGGAGTAGAAATCGTCCAGCCGACCAAGAACCTGCACGCTGTGCGCGGGGATGCCGAGCTCCTCCTCGGTTTCACGACAGGCGGTAGCCATCAGATCGGCATCGGAGGCATCGTTGGCGCCGCCCGGAAATGAAATTTCCCCGGAGTGATGTTCCAAGTCATCGGTGCGGACGGTGAACAGCAGGGAGTCCTGGCCGTCCCTGGAGAAGAGCGGCAGCAGGACCGCCGCCGGTCGCAGGTTGTCTGCGGGAATGGTCTGGCGCGGATAGTCTCTGAGGCGTTCAGCCAGCCAGCCGTAATCGAGCATCAGGCGGTTACGCTGACAGCGGCTTGGCGCAGGGCGGCGATGGTGGCCCGATAGTCACCGGTTCCAAATACGGCACTGCCGGCAACGAAAACATCGGCGCCGGCGGCCGTAATCTGGGCGATATTGTCGACCTTGACGCCGCCGTCCACCTCGAGTTCCACGTCCAGACCGCGCCGGTCGATCACCGTGCGCAAGGCGTGGATCTTGTCGAGCGCCGAGGGGATGAAGGCTTGCCCGCCGAAGCCGGGATTCACCGACATGACCAGCACCAGGTCGAGATCGTCAATGATCACATCGAGGGTATCCATCGGGGTCGCCGGGTTGAGGGAGACCCCGGCTTTCTTGCCGAGGCTGTGGATCAGCTGCACGGTGCGGTGCAGGTGCGGCACAGCTTCCTGGTGGACGGTGATGATGTCGGCCCCGGCTTTGGCAAATTCCGGAATATAGAGGTCCGGGTTCTCGATCATCAGGTGAACGTCGAGCGGCTTGTCCGTCACCTTGCGCAGCGCATCGACCACCAGCGGGCCGATGGTGATGTTCGGGACGAAATGCCCGTCCATGACATCGATATGAATATAGTCGGCGCCGGCCTGGTCAACGGCAGCAATTTCGTCGCCGAGGCGGGCGAAGTCAGCGGAGAGGATCGAAGGGGCGATTTTGATCATAGGATAAGGCTCCTGTTGAAGTGTTCCTGCACAGGATACCATTTTAACAATTTGTAATCCATAAGTGCCTCTTGGCAAAAAAGGGATGTTATGCTTACAAATAATAACGCCCCTTGGCGAGAATGCCGGCTTTGGGCTCGCCGTGAACGGAACCTGTTGGGTGAGTGGAATGAAGCGACCGTCGTATTACCTGATCATTTTTCGGGGCTGGCGATATCTCATGGCCCGCCTGCTCCTCTCAGCCGTACTGAGTTACGTCCTGATCCTGTGGCTGACCGAGATAGGTGTGCTCAGCCCGGCCCGAACCCCGGAGACAACGACGGCAGGCATAAGGTATGTCGGTCGCCCGCTGCTTGAGTATGGCATGCGCCTGGGCATCGACGAGGCCCTGATTATCTTTCTGTCCAACTCCCTGGTTGCCATGTTGATTGTCTCGGCCCTGTCGCTGACCGCGCATGGTGTCCCCGGCAAACTGTCCGCCCGTTTCCCATTTTTTGTAAAAGCGACCTGGAAACGCCCACATGCGGATGTCCTGCGGTTGCTGCCGGGGTGCCGGGACATCTCCGATCCGCGGTTGCGCCTGACCTACTTCTGCCTGTTCGTGACCCCGATGCTGAGCATGATCTTTTTCGGCGTGATGATCGGCAGCGTGCTTGCCTCCGGCCAGTATGTTTTCGGTTCGCTGGTGGCGGTCCTGGCATTGATCGTTCCGCATGGCGTTTTCGAGGTTCCCATGATCGTTCTGGCTGCGGCGATCCCTTTTTCCGGCTATCTGCTGGTGCAGAAGGGGGTGGCCTCCGGGCGTCCTAACGGCGTGATCCGCGAGATAAACCGGTTCAAATCCTCATTCCAGCTACAGGTCTGCCTGCTGGTGGTCTTTTCTTTCCTCTGGGTCTCCGCAGTGGTTGAATCGATCTTCACGCAGCAGGTTGCAAACTGGCTTGCACACTTGTAGCCTGGATGCCGGGGGTCCTGGAACCGGCACCTCCAAGGCGCTGACCTCAACGAGGGGCTCTTCCCTGCCAGCCCGATCCCCTGACCCAACCCCCACCTAAATCAACTGAAAGCTGCGCAGCAGAAAAATTCCCAGGCTTGTCGAGAAAATGGAGCCGAGCGAAGTGGCGGCAATAGTGGCGGCAGCGAGATGGTGGTTGCCACCAGTTTGACGAACAGCAGGCAGGGCAGAGTGACCTTGAAAACCAGATCGGAGCCGATCCTGGTGGATTCGTCGGTCGTCACCCAGTCGATGCGCTTGAACAGGATGCCCAGACCGAGAATGCAGAACACGGGGGTGGTAATAAAGACGGCGAAATAGAGATCGGTAAACATGACTGGGCCTTGACGGTCAGGCGTCTCGCCTGAACCCGGCAGCAAAAAAACCGTCCATGCCGTGACGGTGTGGCCAGGTGTGCAGCATGCCGGCATGGTCCA
>DAOVNV010000070.1 GCA_030630015.1 Desulfuromonadales bacterium
ATTCAGGATGTTGGCTGTTTCGGTATTGAGGGGCGTGTGCAGGGTGATAAAGTCTGAGCGTTCCAGCAACTCGTCAAGCTCAACCTGCTCGGCGCCAAGCAGGCGGATGGTTTCGCCTGCGAGGTTGGGATCGTAAACCACGGCCTTCATTTTCAGGGCGCGGGCGCGTTCCACCACCAATCGACCAATTTTCCCTGCGCCTATGACGCCGAGGGTTTTGCTCGCAATCTCGATACCCATAAACCGTTCGGCTTCCCAGCGACCGGCCTTGGTGGATTGGCATGCAGAGGGGATCTGCCTTGCCAGGGCCATCAACATGGCAATTGTGTGTTCGGCCGTGGTGGTTGTGCTGCCAAAGGGCGTGTGCATGATAACGACACCCTTGTGGTTTGCTGCCTCCAGGTCGATATTTTCGGTGCCGACACCGGCCCGGCCAACGACTTTCAATTGTTGGGCCGCGGCAAACACCTCCTCGGTAACCTGGGTGCCGCCGCGGACCACAAGTGCGTCGGCATCCTGTACGGCTTGCAGAAGCTGCTCGGGAGAAAGCCCCGGCTGGTATTCCACGACGAGACCTTCGGTCTCTTCAAAGACCTTGAGCCCCTCGGCAGGAAACTTGTCGGAAATCAGAATTTTCATGATAACCCTCATCGAAGAGGCTTGTATTCAAGACACACTTAGCCCATTCCCCAACAAAACAAATTAGCAATCCAGTTGGTCCCTGTCAAGCTCAAAGGCTGGAAGAGTGACGTGCGTCAAGGGCGTCTCTCTGGTAACTGTTTCAGAAACTCGATCAGCAGGCGAACGCCGATACCTGTCGCCCCTGCCGGGCCGTAGACCTGTGGTTTGTCGCGCCAGGCCGTCCCGGCGATATCAAGGTGCGCCCAGGTCGTGCCGTCAGTAAATTTTTTCAGAAAAGCCGCGGCAGTAATTGTTCCGGCAGGTCGTCCGCCGACGTTTTTGATGTCGGCAACCGTACTTTCGATCTGTTCGGAGTAGTCGTCCCACAACGGCAGTTGCCAGAGCCGTTCGCCGCTTGTTTCTCCTGCCTTGAGCAGGGCTCCGACCAGTTTGTCATCGTTGCCGAGCACAGCTGTTGCATGGTGGCCCAGGGCAATGATGCAGGCGCCGGTCAAAGTGGCCAGATCGATGGTCAGACACGGCTCAAAGCGTTCGACGTAGGTCAGGGCGTCGGCAAGGATCATCCGCCCCTCGGCGTCTGTATTGAGAACTTCAATGGTCTGTCCCGACATGCTGGTCAGGATGTCGCCGGGACGGATTGCGCTGCCGGAGGGCATGTTCTCCACGGCCGGCACCACCCCCACCAGGTTGACCGGCAGTTTGAGCAGGGCTGCTGCAAGCAACGTCCCGAGCACGGCAGCTCCGCCGGCCATGTCCATCTTCATCTCGTCCATTTTTTCGGCAGGTTTGAGCGATATCCCGCCGGCATCGAAAACCACACCTTTTCCGACCAGGGCGACGGGCGGGTTGCCCGGCGCAGCTCCCTCATACTCGAGAATGATCAGGCAGGGCTCGCGTTCGCTGCCCTGGGCGACACCCAGCAGGGCGTTCATGCCCTCTTCCTGCATTTCTACCCGGTCCAGGACACGGCATTTGACCCCGGTTTCATCTGCTACAGATCGCGCCTGGTCGGCAAGAAATGATGGTGATTTGACGTTCCCCGGTTCGTTGACCAGGTCCCGGGCGAGGGTAACGCCGCGAACCAGGCTGACGGCGCCGGCGATGGCCGCCTCGGCCGCAGCTTTCTCCACAGGTTTGTCGATCAGCAAGAATGTTTTGCCAATATGTCCGTGAGCCTTGGCCTTCTCTCCGGTCTGGTAGCGATCGAATCGGTAGCTGGCGAGCAGAAGCCCTTCAGCAACTGCACCAACTCGTGCGGGCAGAGAGGTCCGCTGCAGATCCAGTAAAGGCAGGGCACAGGCGACTGTGCCGAGGCGCAGCTTTTTAAGCTGCCCGGCGGCAAGCGCCGCGGCTTTGCGCAACTGTTCGAGATTAACCTGCCGGCGTGGCCCGAGACCGATCAGCAGGATGCGTTGCGCCGGAATTTCCCCCGAAGCGTGAAGTATGAGGCATTCATTCGCCTTGCCGCTAAATTCTCCAGCTCGGCGGGCTTTTCCAATGGCGCCATCGATGAGTTGATCCAACTCCTTCAGATGCGGTTCGGAAAACTTTTTCTCGAATACTCCCATGATGAGGCATTCAGCTTTTTGCTTGATTGGATTGATCCTGCAAACTTTAGTTTTCATTGGTCGGAAGTTCCGATGCTATGAGGAGGAAACCCAGGGGTCTTGTGCGGCCTGTCTGGGACATCTGCGGCAGTTTACCTGCCCCCGGTTTTTGTCAGCAACCTGCCGACGGAGCGATTCAGAAAGTGCTCCCGGGAGAGGGAGGTAAAGACGGGGGTTTTGCGAAGGCCGAGCTGGTGGAGTTCGTCGATGATCGGCTGATAACGTTTATACTTGAGCCCCTTGCGAAAAGCCGCAATGGCATTGCTCTTCTGGTGATCAAGCAGGTAGATGCGCCCGAGTTGGTAATAGTGCTCCGGGTTGTTCGGTTCTTCGGACAGGGCCTTCTGGCAAAGCAGTTGTGCTTTCTTGAACTGTCGGCGTTCTTTGGCCAGGCAATAGGCCAGGCCTGATTTTACGATGGGAGTCGGGTCGAAGCGAAAGGCATTTTCGAAATGAACCAGGGCAACCAGGGTGTCGCCCTGGCGCAAGGATTTCAGCCCCTTGTCGACAGGGTTCTGAGAAGAAGTTTCCATGATGCTGCTCCAGGTTATTGTCTTGCCTATGAAGGATAACCCAGGTTCGCTGCATCGGCAAGTGCGAGGCCCTCCCGAACGATTAAATCTTGCTTCATAATGGCAGGAATGCTAGCTTAAAGTGCTAATTTTCCTGTTTAATAGGCCGTGTTCGCTCTCCTTGGAGAGCCCGGGCCTCCAAGATGCTGTCGGACTATTTGCCTCCTCTGCTATGACAGACTGCTAAAGTATATTCACAGGGCAAGAAATGATGCGAAACCTCGGTGGCTTTGTTGGTGTGTTGGTCGGGATTGTCTTGTTGATGTCCCCTGTTGTCAGGGCGGACGACTTTTTTGAAATGCGCTACGCCGGAGCAACGACTCTGCAGCAGTTTTTCATGCCTGAAATGAGTCGGATGTTCTTTGATGACACGGAAATCCGCATCCTCATCGAGGGCGGAAATACCGATCAGGGGATTCAAGCCCTGTTGCATGGCGAGATTGACATGGCCGGTGCCGGGCGGCATTTGAGTGAAGCCGAAAAAGCTCAGGGTCTTGTCGAGCATCTGCTTGGCTGGGATGTTCTGATGGTTGTGGTCAACCGTGACAATGCCGTTGAGGACATCTCTTTGCAGCAGTTGCAGGGCATCTTCTCAGGAGAAATCGGAAACTGGCGGGAGTGCGGCGGTTTGGATCTGCCGATTGTTGTTATTGCCTGTCCGAAAGGTTCGGGTATGCGCAAAGCTGTCCAGAATTTGATTTTAAAAGACAGGCCGCATTTGACTAAAGCGGTGGTTTCGGCTGTTGTGGCGCATGCTGACCGGCATGTCGCCATGTTCCCCGGAGCCATTGCCGTTCTCAGTGCAAGCATGGTGGATGATTCCCGGGTCAAGATCGTCAGGGTGAACGGGGTCGAGCCGGCGAGCCGCAGCCTTGTTGAAGGTCGGTACTCTCTGGCCAAGCCGCTTGCATTGATTACCCGGGGCCAGCCGCGGGACGAACTAAAGGTTTTCATCGACCTTGCCACAAGTGCCATGGGTAGAAAGGTCCTGGTCGAGCACTTTGTTCCTTTGGGGCAGCCATGATTCAAAAATGAACTGATTCCTGAATTCGTGAGTAGTCGTCATTTACTCACAGGCTTCAGAAAACTTTTATCCAGATGTTATAGGAATTGTCAAGGAAGGTCAGACATGAGATTGCGTTTCAAAATTCTGCTCGCCCTGGTGATTGTTTCGGTCGTCCCCCTGGTCCTCTCTTTGTGGATTGCTGGCGGGATGTCCGTGAAAGAACTGGAAGGGCAGCTGTTTGCACGAGCTGATCGTGCCGCGACTGTTCTTGAGCAGACGACCACCAATGCGTCCACGGAAAATCTGAACTACATCAAACTGCTGGCGACGAATCTCTCCACAGTCAACGCGGTCTACACCAGTACCTTGAGTGGTGAGACCTCACAAATTGCGGCGGTCATCTCCGGCATTGAGGACCTGCCTTTCGACCAGATCCAGGTTTTGGACAAGGACGGCAAGCGGATTTATCGCGAACTGTACGATATGGAAGATCTGCCGGCAACCTCCGGGCCGGAGCATCCGGTGATTGAGGCATCGCTGGAGGGTGAATATTACGCCGAGACGGGCATGTTCGACGGAAGGATGGCGCTTGTTGCCGCAGCGCCGGTCAGTATATATGGGAAGACGATTGGCCATATGGTCGGCGTGAGCTTTTTCGATGCGCGGCTGGCTCACCGGTTGAAGAGCCTGAGCGCCATGGACATCGGCTTTTTTGACAAGCGGGGTGTTTTTTACGCGACATCCGACGAACTGGCCAAGGCGGACCTGCCCGGGATTCTCGGTTCCAGGGAATATCGGATGCAGATAGAGGAGAGGAACCACCTGGTTTCCTATGTTTCGGTTGGCAACAAGGAGCGTGGGATCCTCATGGCCCTGGATATCACTGATGTCGATATTGCCAAAGGACGAATCCAGAGATTCCTGCTGATCGTGGCGACAGTTGCCGCAGGTCTGGCGGTGCTTGTCGGTCTGTTCGTGGCGACCGGCATTGTGCGCCCGCTTCAGGAGGTGGTCAACAACCTTCGTGAAATCGCCGAGGGTGGGGGCGATTTGACGCGGGAACTGGCCGTGCGCAGCAAGGATGAAGTGGGTCTCCTTGCAGAGAGTTTTAATGGCTTCCTCCAGCGACAGCGCGAAATGGTCGGCCGGATTCGGTCGGTGACAGAGGACCTGTCCCGTGCCAACGAAAAGATTAAGGTCTCTTCGCACGAGGTCATGGAGGGGGCGGTCCGTCAGTCTCAGTCGCTTGAGGAATCCTCGAAAGCAATCGAAGGGATCGACGAGGCGGCCGGAGGGATTGCCGAGAGTACCGGACACCTGGTGTCTGCCGCCGAAGAAAGCTCGTCCACAATGTTGGAACTGGGTGCAACCATCGAGGAAATCGCCAGCCAAATGGAAAAGCTGTTCGCCACGGTGGATGAAACGTCCAGTTCGATCAACGAGATGTCTGTGGCGAGTCAGGAGGTTTCCGAGAATGTCAATATCCTTGCTTCTTCCACTGAAGTCACCGTTTCATCGATGCTGGAAATGGATGCTTCCATCAAGGAAATCGAAGAAAACGCCGCTTTGACCAGCCAGTTGTCCAATGAAGCGGCGGACGATGCCCAGCAGGGCAAACAAACTGTCGAGGAAACCATTCGCGGGATCGAATCGATTCGCGACACGGTTGATCAGGCCAGCCAGGCGATTATGGAACTGGGGACTCAGTCGAGCGCAATCGGCAAGATTCTCACAGTGATCGATGACGTTGCCGATCAAACCAGCCTTCTGGCATTGAATGCCGCAATTATTGCTGCTCAGGCAGGTGAGCACGGCAAGGGGTTTGCGGTTGTCGCCGATGAGATCCGTGAACTGGCAGAACGAACCGCCGTCTCGACCCGGGAGATTGCAACGATCATCGGCAATCTTCAGGAAGGCACCCAGGAGGCTGTGCTTGCCATGAACAAGGGCAACGAGCGGGTTCATGAAGAGGTCCGGCGCTCCCAGGAAGCCGGGGTTGCTCTGGAAAAGATCCGGGCCAGTACTCTCAAGTCCACGGAACAGGTCAACAGCATTGTGCGGGCAACTCAGGAGCAGTCGCGCGGCAGTCGGCAGGTCACCGATTCCATGAACCAGGTCGCCGCGATGCTCGAACAGATTGCGTCTGCGGTCAATCAGCAGTCGACGGGGAACCGCCAGTTGGCCGAGAGTGCAGAAGCCATGCGCGATATCGCCGCACACGGCAAACAGAGTACCGGCGAACAGGCCCGGGGAGGACGCCAGATCACCCAGAGCATGGAGCAGATCCGTTCCATGATTACCCGGATTGATGATGCAACCCGGGAAATGACGCAGCGTAGCCGCCAGGTTGTTGAGGCTGTCAGCAGTGTGCACAAGGTTGCCGAGGGTAATGCGGGCCGGACTGCGGAGCTTGACCAGGTTGTTGAAACCCTGGATCGTTTGACGAGAGCTCTGGAAGGAGAGGTTGGAGTCTTTAAGATATGACAGGTGCCGGTTTGACCTTGACCATCATGGGGTCTGGAACCAGTACCGGCGTTCCGGTTCTCGGCTGCACGTGCAGTGTCTGCCGGTCGAGGATTACTGAAAACAGGCGCACCCGCTGCAGCGCACTGCTTCGCTGGGCCGGTCGCAACGTCCTGATCGATACGTCGACCGATTTTCGCCAGCAGGGACTGCGGGAAGAGCTCGATCGGGTCGATGCCGTGCTGTTTACGCATACTCATGCCGACCACATTCACGGCATCGATGATCTGCGAACCTTGAACTCGACGCCAGGCGGTGTGATCCCGGTTTTCGGTTCGAAACGCTCGGCAGAGACGATCAAGCGGATATTCAGCTATATTTTTCACGATGAGGAGGAACCGGGATATCGACCTCGCCTGAGTATCCACGGCGTCGATGCCCCTTTCGAGCTGTTCGGCCAGATTGTGACGCCTGTTCCCCTGGTGCATGGCCCTGGTGAGGCTTACGGCTACCGGGTTGGTTCCCTGGCCTATCTTACGGATTGCAGCGAAGTGCCGGCATCTTCTTTGCCGCTGCTTGAAGGGCTGGATCTTCTGGTGGTCGATGCCTTGCGGTTTCGCGAGCATCATTCGCATTTCAATATTGCTGGCGCGATCGATCTGGTCCAACAACTGGGAGTTCCCCGGACATTGCTGACGCACCTGAGTCATGATGTCGATTATTCGAAACATAGCATCGATCTCCCGGAGGGGGTCGAATTTGCATATGATGGACAAAAACTAACGTTGCCTCTCGACAATTGAGCGACAATCTCGCTGGATATGGACTCGAACATGCACCAGGAAATCCGCCTGCACGGCCACCTGAACGACACTGTCGAATATTTTGCCATGGCCGCGGCACGCGATGCATACAGTAGATATTTTTTTGAAACGAGCGAAAACACCCTGCGGTTTTTCTCTCCTGGAAACGAGTTTTTGCTTGAGGCTGACCGGATCAGCCATCGCGGCAATGGTGGTTCTTTCTGCGAGTACATGTTTGGTGTCGATCAGCCGTTGTCGGACCTTGCCAAGCCGGATGCGCGCAATCGGCTGGTCCTTTACGGGGCATTTTACCAAGATAACAGCCATCTGGAATTTACCCCGAAAACCGAAGACTCTCAAACCTACGACCGGATATTTTTCGATGGCAACGCCATCCACAATTATTTCTTTTTCCTGACCGGTTCTGTTTCCGGAGATTTGCGGGAACAGCAGGAAGCCCTTGCCCGTCTGCTTGGCAAGGCGCTGAAGCAGTCTCCCCATGTCGGCTTGGGAGACGACGCGGAACTGCTCGACGAAATCTACAATTTGCTGGGTCACCGCAGCTCTTTTTACCTGGTCAAGCTGGTCAATAAAAAACACAAACAGTATCACGATCTGTTCCATGAACTTTATTCCACGTACAAAGCGATCCCCGATGAGGAGTTTCAGGCGCTTCAGGAGCTGGCGGTCAAGCTGGATATCGACAAGTACCAACAGGAAAGAATCCGCATTGACGTGATGTACAAGCATCCGGACAACCAGCGGATCGTCGATGAATACAAGAACATCCTGATCGAGTGCAATCGGAAGGGAACCATCAATCAGCTGGAAAACGCGCGTCTGACCCGGCTGAAGATCCTTTCCGTGCGCAACAAGATCCCGTCGGCACTGTTTTACACCCTGGATGAATTGCTCAAACACGACAAGCTTGTGGACCTGGATGAACAGGATTACCTTGCCGAAACGCGCCAGGTTCTAGAGGGTATTTTCTTCACTGATGCACAGATAGATACCAGCATCAACTCCGAAGATATGATGTTGCTTTTGCATGCAAAGCGGCAGGCCAGTGAGAACCGCGACCATACCTTTGAACATATCCTGTTGGAGACCGGCAAGGCCTGCGATGAGAAGATTCACGAAGGGGCCGATATCTCCCTGCTGGAGAACTTTTCCTACATCGTCACGTTTTTTGATCGCTACGATAATACCTCTGCCGTCATCAACGAGCTTGCTTTCATGGAGAACGTTCGTTTTGGCGAGGACCATGTCCGTAGTCTGCTCGGTAGCAAAAAGGCCTTTTGTGACCTGGAGGCGTCTCTCTGGAAGGCCCTGTTCTTCGCCCCGGCATTTGGAAACAAGTACTTGGGGCAGTTTGGACGGAAAAAGATAACCTGTCTCGAAAAGGGGTTGATAGCTATCGAGGAGGGGCGGTTGACAGTCGCTGGCCTGCTGGGTCAGATGAAGATTCTTGCCCGGGAGGAGCGGCTCTACGGGCTCCTGCTGTTGCATGTTAAAGAGCGTATCCGTAATTTTTATTCGCGTTACAATACTCGCGCCGAACAGGAGGCTTTGCTCACCGAGGTGACCGAAGAACTGCGCAACAAAAAAGTTTTCGAGGGGGATCTCCCTGCGGCCATGTTCCGTAACGTTGTGGTCAATATCAAGAAAGAGGCTGTCTATCTGCACAACCTCCTGCCCAGTATCATTGCTGACCGTGATGCCGCTCTGCGGGAAGATTTTCTTGACAACAGCGGCCTTGACCGTTTCTATGTGGAGGAGCTTGAGCGGGAGTATTTTGAACTCAACAACCTCGACATGGAAGATCTTTACCTGATCCGCAAGGGTTATGCCGGCTGACGCCGGCTTCATCTGCTGAACGCTTCCGTTATGAAACATCCGCATCTCGACAAAATCCGCAACATTGGCATCATCTCGCACATTGATGCGGGCAAAACCACTGTGTCCGAACGGATCCTTTATTACACCGGCGAGATTCACAAGCTAGGCGAGGTCCACGACGGTCTGGCGACCATGGATTGGATGGACCAGGAACAGGAACGCGGCATCACGATTACCGCGACAAGTACGACCTGCCACTGGCAAGACACCTGGATCAACCTGATCGATACACCCGGCCACATTGACTTTACCATCGAAGTTGAGCGCTCGCTTCGGGTGCTGGACGGTGCCATAGCAATTTTCAGTGCCGTTGAGGGTGTCCAGCCGCAAAGCGAATCTGTCTGGCGTCAGGCTGATCGATATCATGTGCCGCGCATCTGCATGATCAACAAGATGGATCGGATCGGCGCCAATTTCCGGGCTGTTCTCGAACAGATGTCGGAACGTCTTCACGCGAGGCCTGTGCTGACGCAGTTGCCAGTTGGCGAAGAAAGCGACTTTTCTGGAATTGTTGACCTGTTTGAGCAACGTCTGCTGACTTTTGCAGATACGGATATGGGGGCAACAGTTGTTTTCGGGGATATTCCTGACGAGATGCTGGAAGAAGTGGCGGTGGCTCGCGAGACTCTGGTTGAAATTGCCGCGGACTGGGATGATGAACTGTTGACCGATTTTCTTGAAGGCAATGACGTCTCCGCTGGTCGTTTGCGTTCGGCCCTGCGCAAGGGAGTCTTGGCCTGTGAGCTGTTTCCAGTTTTTCTAGGCTCCGCCCTGCGCAACAAGGGTATCCAGCCGGTGCTCGATGCGGTTGGCGATCTGCTCCCTTCCCCAGTTGACCTCCCGCCGATTACGGCAAGCCATCCGGAAAGCGGGGCTGTTGAAAAGATTGCCTGTGACCCCAAAGGACCCTTGTGCGTTCTGGCCTTCAAGGTTGTTTCGGATGAAGGCCGCAAATTGACCTACCTGAGGGTTTATTCCGGGACCCTGCGTGCCGGTGCCACTGTCTTTAACGTGACCCGGAACAACCAGGAGCGGGTTGCCCGGCTGTTCCGGATGCATGCCCACAAACGGGAGCGGCTTGAGGAAGCACGTGCCGGAGATATCGTTGCTGCTGCCGGGCTCAAGGAGGCATTGACCGGCGATGCCATCTGTGACCCCGGACAGCTGCTTGCCTTGGAGGGGTTGACGGTTGCCGAACCAGTTGTGTCGCTGGCCGTTGAGCCGAAACGGGTCCAGGATCGTGACAAGCTGCTGTCCTCGCTTGAAAAGCTGCAATGGGAAGATCCGACCTTCCGGGTCCGTGAAGACGAGGATACCGGACAGACGATTCTGACAGGGATGGGGGAGTTGCACCTGGAGGTGGTTTTGACTCGCCTCGGGCGGGAATTTGGCGTCGAGGTCAATGCGGGTCAGCCGCAGGTTGTCTATCGTGAGACGATTCGTTCCGCAGTGACGCACCACGAGGTTTTCGAACGTGATCTGGAGGACAAAATCCAGAAGGGCGAAGTTACGCTCCGGTTGACGCCTCTGGCGCGGGGAGAAGGGGTCCGGTTCCTGCTTCCGGGTGAGGATGCCGCAAGTGTGCCGGCAGATA
>DAOVNV010000205.1 GCA_030630015.1 Desulfuromonadales bacterium
CCCATCAGTTTAATCACGACCTTCCTCGGGGGCTTGAATTTGAATCTGGCTGGGCGAACCAGCAAGTATTTTGAGCTCATGCGGCGCGCTGGCGGTGGTTATTTTTCTCCTCATTTCCTGTCTCATGCTGTTTCTGGGAATTCACCCTCAGATCCCTTGAGATTTACCAGCAGGATGTGGATGCTGATCATCAGTACCCACAGCGGGAAAACGAGTAAGATCCAATATAAGAAACCAACACTCAGCAGCAGGAGCAGCGCCAGGGCTATGCCAAGCAAAGCCATCCAGCGCTTGAATATGCCCGTGCGCAGGGCTAAGGTGCAGGTGGTCAGCATGAATACACCCGCCATCTTAACCGCATAGACATTCATAATCTGGTTAACAGTGATCCGGCTGTAATTGTATATAGCGGGATCGATGGGTGTTTCCAAAGACGCATCATAAAGGCTGAGCAGGCTGCCTGCTGTTGCTGCTGAAAAGAACAGCATGGCCAAAAACATGAGCCCGCTGCCGAGGAACACCGTGGCAAAAAAACGGTCCTCATTCTCTCCGAGGCGGTCGCGGATCACCGCGATGAACCACAGAAATGCGATCCCGGCGAAGGGCACCAGGTTCAAGGCAAAGGCAACGGTATTAGAATTTTCTGCAAGCCAGTTGCCTGAATCCAGGGGATCTTGGGGAACAGAAATCCTGATCAGCACCAGGCTGATCAAGATCAACACTGAGAACAAGATACCCGCAAGAGCTGCAGAGCGGGGTGTCCTGAGTCTCAATTCGGTATGTACCGCTGCTTGTTTCATAACATTCTCCTGACCTTAGGTCCCTGCAATAAAACTTATTTCACAATCAAGCTGGATTTTCGCTTTAGTGGTGACCGGATAACGATCTCAATTTAGCAATTCAAATGGATCCGGATCGTGGTCACCACCCAGGAAAATTCGCTAAGATGGCAGCACCTCAGTCTTCACCTTCTCCGGGCGCGGTTTCGGCGGAGCTGGATTCGTCTGGCGCCTCAATTTCAGGCGCATCTGCTGTCTCGACATAATCCACGATAACAGCCTGGTCTTCGGTGATGACACCTGCTTCTACAACCGTCCCTTCCTCAGTAGTCACACCAATCTCATACCCCATGCTGTCTTCCGTTACCACTGCTGCCCCGGCGACAACGGCTTCATCGGTGATGGCGATGCCGAATACTTCGGCGGTATCTTCGCTGACAGCCACTTCCTTGACAACCAGGGTGTCCTCCGCCAGCAGGATGCCCAGCGCCATGCTCTTGCCTGCCTCCAGGTTTTGCGAAATTTCCGCGGCCAGATTTTTTACACCCACGAAAATATCTTCCTCACTGACCTGCTTGTGGAGAGCCTTCAGAAAAGCGCTGCTTGTGATTGCGACTACAGCGGAAGTGCCGGGTTTTAAAGCTACCCCTACCGTTTCCAGGCTCTGGTCTATGAAACCTGCATCACCTTTAGCAGCTAAAGCTCCGACTGCAGCGCCGGCCCCTGCTCCTAGAGCCACACCGGCTGGGCCTCCCAATATCCCCAGTATGCCGCCGACCAGGGCGCCCGCTCCGGCCCCTTTGCCGGTGCGCATATCACCCGTTTCGTGATAATGCACCTTCCCATCGGCATCCTGCTGGATGACGGCAGCTTCTTCATAGTAGAACTGCTTCTGCTTCTTGGCCTCTTTCATTGCTTTGAGGGTTTCATCCCCCGCGGTTTCATCGGTGAAGGCCATCACCAAGAATCCAACGGCTGGTTTTGCCTGTGATTGTGTATCGTTCATCTTGCTTCTCCTTTATTTGGGTAGATTAATTGGATAACTGCAACCAGTCTTCAGATTCACCCCTTACTCGACAGCGGCTTCACTTTCAATTTGATGATTACCAGTTGATCCATCATTTAGTTAAGGTTCACCAAATAAATATTCAATAATTCCGCTCCAAAATCATTCTTTCTGGCAATGAAATCTTGCCAGTCTGCAGATAGGAGGCTTTGGCAACTAAAGCCAAAGCCTCCTGGATTGGTGCAAACTCAGCCGGCGACGCCGTGGGCGACACCATGAGTCTCGCGGTGGTGGTGCAGGGCTTCCTCGGCTTCCTGGTGCGCTGGTTTGAGGTCGAAGACCACGTTCTTCACCGTGCCGGTGAAGGCATAGGGGGCTTTGTCCTCGTAGGCCAGGTCGACTACACCGCCGTTGTCACGGCCGATGTCCATGCCGGCGTAGGTCGTGTAAAGCATGGCAACCGTGCGCGGTATCCTGCCCTCGCCGATCTGCTTGCCGTTAGCGAACAGCGTGACCTGTCCACCGGTGCCTGGCTTGGGCTCGTCCGCTTCAAAGAGCATCTTGAATGTCACATCTCCGGTCGGGACCGGCTCGGTGGAGACCTGCTTGTAGGTTTCCACGCCCAGGAACTGGTAGGTGTGGTTCAGCAGACCTTTTTCGTCGACCCACAGGGCATAGCCACCGATGAAGTCGGCGTTAGCCACGATCACACCCTCGGCGCCGCCCTCAGGTACATTCACCTGTGCCTCGATGGCGTACGACCGCCCCTGGATATGGGGTGTCAGGGTCATCGATACGTTCTGCACATCGCCGGGATAGCTGAAACGGGTGACTGTCGGCATTGGCGGCAGCATGCCGTAGAACACGGCGAAACCACCCAGCAGCGGCAGCACATTGTTGCGCTCGGCCTCCTGCCAGAAGAGCTCTATGAGCTCCTTGAGCTTGTCAGGATTTTCCTCGGCCAGGTCATGGGCCTGCGAGAAATCGTCCGGCAGGTAATAGAGCTCCCATGTATCCTGATCGGGGTCGTATACGTCCGGAGCGAAGCGATTCAGCGTCTCAACGGTCAGGTCCCAGGGCAGCTTGTCCAGCTTGGCGCAAGCCCACCAGCCGTCCTTGTATATGGACCGGCTGCCGTAATTCTCGAAATACTGGACCGTGTGGCGTTCCTCAGCATCAGGGTCATCAAAGGTATATGCAAAGCTGGTGCCATCCATCGGCTGCTGGTCGATCCCGTCAACTTGCTCGGGTTCAGGGATGCCCACCAGCTCGAGGATGGTCGGACCAACGTCAATGATATGCGTAAACTGGGTGCGCAGGTCGCCGCCGGCCTTGATGTGTTTCGGCCAGGCGATGACCATCGGATCGCGCGTGCCGCCCAGGTGGCTGGCCATCTGCTTGCCCCATTTGAAGGGCGTGTTGCCGGCGTGAGCCCAGGCCGCCGCATAGTGCGGTGCGGTATGCTCGCCGCCCAGCTCCTCGACGCCGCCGTATTTCTCGATGATCTTGAGCTGTTCAGCAGGTTCGAGCACCACGCCGTTGAAGAAGGTCGTCTCGTTGAAGGAGCCGGTGAAGGTGCCCTCCATGCTGGCGCCGTTGTCGCCCCAGATGTAGATGATCAAGGTATTGTCGAGCTCGCCCATCTCCTCGACGGCGTCGACCAATCGTCCGACGTTCCAGTCGGCGTTCTCTGAGAAGCCGGCGAAGACCTCCATCTGGCGCCTGTAGAGCATCTTCTCGTCCTCGCCGAGCGAATCCCAGGCCGCGTAGACCTCCGGGCGCTCCGTCAGCTCGGTTTCCGGTGGAATGATGCCCAGCTTCTTCTGGCGCTCGAAGGTCGCCTGGCGGTACGCGTCCCAGCCCTCGTCGAACTTGCCCTTGTACTTATCGGCCCACTCCTTTCCGACATGGTGCGGCGCATGGCTGCAGCCGGTGGAGTAGTACATAAACCAGGGTTTGTGGGCGTCCTGCGCCCGCACTGCGTGCAGCCATTCGATGGATTTGTCGGTCAGGTCGTCCGGGAAGTAATACTCCTCGCCGTCCTTGCCCTCGGGCACACCGATGATCGTGTTGTCCTGGGTGATGATCGGGTCGTACTGTCCGGCGGCGCCGGACAGGAAGCCCCAGAAATGGTCAAAGCCCCAGGCCAGAGGCCAGCGGTCGAAGGGCCCCGCGGCGCCAAACGCATGGCCGGGTGTCAGGTGCCACTTGCCGAAACCGCCCGTGATGTAGCCGTTTTCCTTCAGAGCCCGTGGGAACGGGGTGCAGCTCCTGGGCACCTGGCCCGTGTAGCCCGGGTAAGGGGCCGGGAATTCCGCCACGCCGCCCATGCCCAC